>JABHYO010000144.1 GCA_018656865.1 Gammaproteobacteria bacterium
ATACCGGTCTGAACCAGTGCAGGTGTATTTGGCATACATCGGACGATGGCGGTTCCGGCAGGGACACTCGCGGCCATGCTGCTGGTTGTGATGCCGGCAGCCACGCTGATCAGCAGCTTATTTTCCAGATTGACTCTGATCGCATCGAGTAGTGCTGTGACGATATTGGGTTTAACGCAGAGCAAAATGACATCACTGCGTTCTACCGCTTCATCGTTGTTACCTGCGATCATGATTCCTTTTTCACGGGCTCGGTCCGTGCAGGCTTTAACGGGGTCGCAGGCGATGATGTGCTCAGGCGCAAAACCGTTCTCAATGAGTCCTCCCATAATTGCCTGGGCGATGTTACCAGCGCCCAGAAATGCAATGGATGTCATCGGTTATCTCCTACTTTGTCCGTTGTGCTTTTTACCGGTCGAGGACCGAATATGGCGGTGCCAATTCTAATCCACGTTGCGCCTTCCATGATGGCAGAAACGAAATCATTGCTCATGCCCATCGATAGGTGGGGCAACTCGATCTGACATTCACCCCTGACTGCATCGCGAAGTTCTCGTAGCTGTGCGAATCTGGCTCGCTGCGTCACTTCATCCAGACCAGCCTCGGGTATGGTCATCAGACCCTCAAGGCTGATGCGGTCAAGCGCTGAAATCTGATCCGCAAGGGAGGCAACTGCCTTCCTGTCGACACCGGATTTACTTGGTTCACCCGAGAGGTTTACCTGGATGAGAATCTTTAACGGTTTGAGACTTTCCGAGCGTTGTTCAGCCAGCCTTCTCGCCACCTTGAATGAAGCAATGCTGTGAACCCAGTTGAAATTGTTGGCAATGTCCCGGGTCTTGTTACTCTGGATGGCGCCAACGAAGTGCCAGTCCGCCTGTGGGTGTAAAGATACCTTCTCGATTGCCTCCTGCAGGTAGTTCTCGCCAAAATGCCGTTGACCGGCGTTCATGGCTTCACCGACAGCGGTCGCCTCCTGAGTTTTGCTGATGGCCAGTATCCCTACATCATCAGATCGTCTGCCGACCGCCTCGCAGGTCTCGTCGATTCGAAGTTGAAGGGTGTTAAGGCGCTGGGCGATGGTCGTCATGGATCCAATAAATAACGTCTGGTTTCTTTCACAGGGAATATGGATACTTGTATCCTTAACCGGGTCTCAACCATAACAGGACTGGACTATGGATATTACAGAGTTATTGGCATTCAGCGAAAAACAGGGCGCTTCAGATCTGCATCTTTCCGCGGGATTGCCACCCATGATCCGTGTTGATGGAGACATTCGGAGAATCAACCTGCCGGCGCTGGACCACAAAGAAGTTCACTCTCTCATTTATGAGATCATGAACGATAAGCAGCGCAAAGATTATGAAGAGTTCTTTGAGTGCGACTTTTCCTTTGAAGTCCCAGGCGTGGCGAGATTCCGCGTCAATGCGTTCAACCATAATCGCGGTTCTGGTGGTGTGTTCCGGACGATTCCCTCCAAGGTTCTGACGATGGAAGATCTCGGCATGGGTGAGATCTTCCGTAATATCTCAGAAACGCCAAGGGGTATGGTAACGGTGACGGGTCCAACGGGTTCAGGTAAGAGCACGACCCTCGCTGCGATGCTGGATTACATCAACAACACGAGATACCAGCATATCCTGACGGTGGAGGATCCCATCGAGTTTGTACATGAAAGTAAAAAGTGCCTCATAAACCAGCGTGAAGTACACCGCGATACCCTGGGTTTTAACGAAGCGCTTCGGTCAGCGTTGCGGGAAGACCCGGATATTATCCTCGTGGGCGAGATGCGAGATTTGGAAACGATCCGCCTGGCACTAGAAGCAGCGGAAACGGGTCACATGGTGTTCGGCACTTTGCATACGTCTTCTGCAGCAAAGACTATTGACCGGGTCATCGACGTCTTCCCCGCCGCTGAAAAAGCGATGGTGAGATCCATGTTGTCAGAATCACTGGCTGCGGTCATTTCCCAGACACTGCTGAAGCGGGTTGGCGGTGGCCGGGTTGCTGCCCATGAAATAATGCTCTGTACACCGGCGATCAGGAACCTGATTCGGGAGGACAAGGTCGCCCAGATGTATTCTGCTATTCAGACAGGCGGCCAGTTGGGGATGAAGACACTGGATCAGACCCTCAAGGAACTGCTTGAGGAGAACACGATCACCAAAGAAGCTGCCCAGGAGAAGGCCAAGATCCCTGCTGACTTCAAGTGATGGCTAGACTGTTATTCCGACTGCGCAGGCGGGCAGACGCACCTTGATACTACTTAGGATTTACTGATGATTGATTTTGACAAGCTTCTGAAAGTTGTCGTCGAACAGGGCGCATCGGACCTTTTCATTACTGCCGGGCTACCCCCTTCGATCAAAGTGAGTGGCAAGATGTTACCCATGTCTAAGACGGCACTGACGCCGGAACAGGCCAGGGAAATGGTCCACGCAACCATGAGTGAAGCCCAGATCCAGGAATTCGAAGCGGAACGAGAATGTAACTTCGCCATCCATTCACCGACAGCCGGAAGATTCAGGGTCAGCGCGTTTTACCAGCGTAATTTTGCGGGTATGGTGTTGAGGAGAATTGAAACCGAAATTCCCAGCGTCGATGACCTGCAGTTACCAGAGATAGTTAAGAAGCTGGCGATGTCCAAGCGCGGATTGATCATCTTTGTTGGTGCCACGGGTACCGGTAAGTCGACATCGCTGGCATCAATGATTGGTTACCGCAATGCGAATTCAAAGGGTCACATAATAACCATCGAGGATCCGATCGAATTCGTTCACGAGCACAAAGGTTGCATGGTGACGCAGCGCGAGGTCGGTGTGGATACACCGAGCTTTGAAATAGCGCTTAAGAATACACTCCGACAGGCGCCCGATGTCATCATGATCGGTGAAATCAGGAGCCAGGAGACGATGGATTACGCGGTGGCCTTTGCTGAGACCGGCCACCTATGTCTAGCGACACTGCATGCCAATAATGCCAATCAGGCATTGGATAGAATCATTAACTTCTTCCCGGCGGACAGGCAACATCAGGTCTGGATGGACCTGTCTCTGAACCTGCGCGGAATGGTGGCACAGCAGTTGGTACCTACCGTCGATGGTAAAGGCAGAAGGGCAGCTATCGAAGTATTGATTAATACGCCACTGGTCTCTGACACCATCCGAAAAGGAGATGTTCACGCACTGAAGGAAATAATGACCAAATCGACAGAGCAGGGTATGCAGACCTTTGATCAGGCACTGTTCCAGCTCTATAAGGATGGTGAGATTACTTACGAATCTGCACTCGCCTCAGCGGATTCCGCGAACGATCTCAGGTTGCTGATTAAGCTCTCGGGCACTGAACAGCCTCAGTTCAACCCGGCAAAGGGTCTGTCGCTGGAAGACTCGGGGGGATAACGCCGAGCTCAAGTGGAGAGCCAGGTCTCCAGGATCAGTTGGGCAGCGACAGCATCGACTTCTTCTGAATCAGTAAGTTTCTTCGCCTCAAAGGTGGAGAGTCGCTCATCCATCATTTCGTGAGGGATCTCGTAGCGACCCGAGAGCCGCCGCGCGAATTTCATGGCAGCCTCGGCCATGTCGCTCATTGAGTCATCCATATTGAGAGGCAGCCCGACGACAAATAGGCATGGTTGCCACTCACCGATGAGTCTGTCCAGTTCCCGCCAGTCCGGTTTACCATCGCGAGCAGAGATTATGGCGACTGGTGATGCAGACGCAGTAACCTTCTGACCCACGGCAATACCGATTCTGGTCGTACCAAAGTCGAAACCCATGATGAGTTCAGCCATGACCGGGTGTCGGAGATATAAGGTTGAGGTCAATTCCAATTGAGCTGGCCGCGAGTTGAGGACGCTCATCGTAAGGGGTGTTAAAAACGGCATTATGCAGATAAGGCGTTACCAGCCAGACATCAGCCTTAATTTCATTCTCAAGCTGACCGCCAGACCAACCGGCGTAGCCAAGTCCTGCGATAATGTCCTTTGGACCCTCATGACTGGAAATCGCTTTCAGGAGGTCCAGAGATGTACAGAGACAGACCTCCTCGTTGATGTGGATGGAGTTTTTGTAGTTGGTGTCTGCACTGTGCAGAAAGAACAGCCTGTTCTGTTCGACCGGACCGGATTCCAGAAGTGGAATCTTTCCATGCAGGTCATGGGCGAAATCAACATTCTGCTCGGTCAGAAGGTCGCCAAGATTCGCATCCAGCGGTCTGTTGACTACCAGACCGAAGGCGCCATCCTGATTGTGTTCAATCAGGAGGGTCACGGTGTGAGTAAAGTAGTCACCTTGCATTGATGGCAGTGAAATTAGTAATTGACCGGAGAGAGATGTATAGCTGTTGGTCATCAGTAACTCCGTAGCGAAGAGTTTTTTCGGAACTGCCAGGTTCTGATGATTTCCAAAACATCTGTCGTCTGCCTCAGTTCATCCGGAAAGGGAGCATAGGGTGCAGCCAGTTTAACGATACGGATCGCAGCGTCGTCCAGCACCTTGTGCTTTGACGACTCGAGTAATTCAATTTCCTTCAGGGACCCATCTGGCAAAATGGCAACCATCAGTCGTAGCGAGCCATACAGTTTTCGGCGTCTTGCCTCCTCCGGGTAGTTTAGATTTCCGACACTCTCGATTTTTCGCCGCCATGAATTGAGGTAGAAGGCGTCGGCACTGGATGCCGTAGAAAGGCTTGTCAGCCGCTTTATCCTCGGTCGTTTAGCATAAATTTGGCGCTGGCGATCTAATCTCGCTTCGAGGCTGGCTATTTCGAGGGCTCGGGTTCTGAGTGACTTGTCGGTTTCCAGATCGGATTCCGATGGAGTCGGCTTAGCTAGCTGATCATCCAAGGCAATTTTGCTGTTAGATTTTGATGTAGTAGTGACCACGGTTTTCTTTTGTTCAGAGATCTTTCTCGAGGCCTGCTGGGGCATATCCTGACTGGTTTCTCTGATCTCCGTATCCTGAAACTGAGCCTCTGTAGGTGAGGTTAGCAGTTCCTTTTTTTCGAGTGTACCGCTGCCGATCTGACTGAACTGTGCAAGAAAGTCTGCCTTGTCAGGACGGTTCTTACTGCGATGTTGGGCCAGAGTCACTTCCATGGTATGAGTCGATGGTTTGTTGGTGACGTAGGTGAATGTTACTCCCAGGATGATCGCAGCATGAAGTGCGACGGCCAGAAACATGGTAAAGCTGAGTCGGTCACCGGGTCCGATACCTGGTTCCAGAGCGGCTGGTGTTATCGCTGCCACTACTCCGCTGGTCCCGTTGACAAAAGTGGCGACCGATGAGTCACTGGGTTTTGAATATCTCGTTTTCGATAAATTGCATATAGTCCCCGCCGATATCGATACCGAATTCGGCATTCAGTTCTCTGATACAGGTTGGGCAGGTCACATTGATTTCCGTGAGGTAATCGCCAATGACATCAATACCGACAAAGTATAGACCTTTTTCTTTCAAGACCGGACTTACCTGATCGCAGATAAAGCGATCTCTTTCGTTCAGTTCACGCCCGACACCTGAGCCCCCAGCCGCCAGGTTGCCTCGTGTTTCACCGGCGAGCGGAACCCGTGCCAATCCGTAGGGCACAGGTTCACCGTTGATCATCAGAATTCGGGTGTCACCGTTGACGATTTCAGGAATATATTTCTGGGCCATGGTCTGGGTCTGACCGTGGTTGGTCAGGGTCTCGATGATGACGGAAAGGTTATGTTCACCCTCGGTGGCGCGAAAGATAGAATCACCACCCATGCCGTCCAGGGGTTTGTAGATGACATCGCCGTGCTTCTGATGGAACGAACGCAGATTTGCCTGGTCTCGGCTGACAATATGCGGCGGACTACATTGCGGAAATCGCAACGCAAAGAGCTTTTCGTTGCAATCTCGGATACTGCCCGGCCTGTTGAGGACGGGAGTTCCTGAATCTTCAATAATTTCAAGGAGATAGGTTGCGTAGATATACTCCATATCAAAGGGCGGATCCTTTCTCATCAGAATCGCATCGAATTCCTCCGCGGGTACTTCCTCTTCTTGCACGATTTCGAACCATTGGCGGGTATCGTCCATGAGGTTGACGACCTGGCGTCGAATCGACACTGCACCGTCTTCGATTAGAAGATCAGACTGGGTGAACACGGATACCAGCCAGCCGCGTTCCTGTGCGGCCAACATCATGGCTAACGTACTGTCTTTCTTGGGATTGATGGATGCAATTGGGTCCATCAGTACGCCAATATGGTAGGTCAACTTATCTCCCTGTCAGTTCTGCGTAGTACACTCTTGGCTCTACGTCTTATTTGTGTGAGCATCGTCAACACACGGAACTTTAGACTGGTCTGGAAGCTGCCAAAGTAACTTATTGACCAGGCCGATATTGTAAACCAAGTGCTGGTGATTTGTGAGAAAATTCCCTTAACTGTCGGGTACTTATGGATTGAGTTTAACAACTGTGATACAAAATGCGTTGCAACTTACCGGAAGCAATGCATTTTTTGATTGTTTAGATGAGATAGTTTCCGTCTGGTGATCGTTGGGTTCAGACTAGCAGGGTAAGACTTTCCATGTTGTTGAGATACAGATCGACAGATTGGCGGGGAACCATTACTACAATGGTGAACTCTCAGGCAGGAACAAGTTAGCGAATATCCCATTCCGGCGGAGGACTTGGGTTCGGGGCAGGAAATATGGACGACAATTTTGAAGGCGTGAAGGTGATGGTCATTGATGATTCAAAGACCATCAGGCGGACGGCTGAAACATTACTTTCCAAGGCTGGTTGTGAAGTGATCACGGCCACTGATGGATTTGATGCCCTGGCGAAAATTGCAGATTCCCAGCCGGCTATCATTTTTGTGGACATCATGATGCCGCGTCTGGATGGCTACCAGACCTGCGCTCTGATCAAGAACAATGCAGACTTTCAAAGTACACCTGTAATCATGCTATCAAGCAAGGACGGGTTGTTTGATCGCGCCAAAGGAAGAATTGTAGGTTCCGACCAGTATTTGACTAAACCGTTTAGTAAGGATGAGTTGCTGAGCGCGATTCGGGATCACGTCAAAGCAGGTTGACGTTTGAAAAGAGAAGCAGAAATGTCAAAAATTTTAGTTGTTGACGATTCCCCGACGGAGATCTATCAGTTCAAGGAAATGCTTGAAAAGCTTGGGCATGAGGTGATTGTCGCGGAAAATGGTCGTGATGGCGTTTCAATGGCTGCGAGTGAGCAGCCGGACGTTGTTCTGATGGATATTGTGATGCCGGATATGAATGGCTTCCAGGCGACACGACAGATTGTCAGAGGAGAAGCGACAAAGCATATTCCCGTTATTATTGTTAGCAGCAAAAACCAGGAAACTGACAAGGTCTGGGGAGAAAGACAGGGCGCAAAGGGATACATAACAAAACCTGTTGATACTCAGGAACTGGTATCTACCATGAAGGCTTGCATGTAGACGATGAGTGAATCGAATCCGTTTTCAGTGCTGACAGAGCTCGCTGAAAGAGCGAGAACTACGGCTGTTGATCTCCCTCCGGTTCAGGATACGCAGACCCATGCGACCGGGCTTGGATACAACCTGCTGGGTCAGCGCTTTGTTTCATCCATGGACGATGTAGGTGAGCTGATGCGTGTTCCGCAGACGACTCGAATACCTGGTGTAAAGAATTTTGTACTGGGTGTCGGAAACGTACGCGGTCGTTTGATGACGGTTCTGGATCTAGCGCTGTTTTTTGGTCAGTCATCAAAGACGCCAAGAGCGCAGCGCAGAGTGCTGGCAGTGGACGACGACGAGAATCTCATTGGCTTTGTTATCGATGACTCATTTGGCATGCAGCATTTTCCCGCAGACGCCTATTCGGAGAAAGCGACTGACATACCCGAGATGTTTACAACCTTCATTCGGGGTGCGTATGAAGTAGCTGGGGTGCAGTGGCCGGTACTAAACCTGAATTTACTTGCAGAAGACCCGAGGTTGGAAAGCCTCGCAGGTACTGGTTAGCCAGTATCGGTCAGGGAGATAGCAACGATGAAACAGACAAGGGTAGGGATTAAGTGATGGCAGACAATTCAAACGCGACTAGTATGCTTCGCAGTCCGCTCATGTTGGGCATGATTGTACTGCTTGTCCTGCTCGTACTCGCCTTCAGTGCAAATTTCTACCTGATTAGCAGCAACGACTCCAGTGATAGGCCATATCTTGGGCAGGCATCTCAACTGAAAGTGGCTTCCCAGAGTATTGCTAAACATGCAGCCATGGCGGCCGGCGGCAACGTTGCAGCATTTGCGGAACTTGCATCCGGGCGAGATCAGTTCAACGCTACTTTAAAAAGTTTGAAAAGTGCACCAGCAGAGGTGCAGAAATTCGTCGATCAGACTTCGGGTATCTGGTCTGAAATCACACCCAGGATCGAAGAAATTGTATCCAGACAAAGCGCTGTAACGAATATCCGTGAAACCAGTGCGGACGTTAATATCAACATGCAGCTTATTCATCAGGAAAACAATAAGGTTGTGCGAGCACTTGCCAGGGCCGGAACTGCCGCGAACGAGATTGTAACGGCACAGCGCCAGGCTCTGCTGATGGAAAGGATGGGTCACACCCTGGACAAGGCAATTGACCGGGGAGCCGAGCAGTCGCTTCGGGATCAATTCGCCCGTGACAGTCAGACCTTCAGAGCCATTCTTAGGGGATTCAGGAATGGCGATGCCAATCTTGTTATCACCAAGGTGACTGATCAGGAAATACTGACGAGCCTAAATAGGATTGATGAACTATTCCGATCCGTTACGAGCAGTTCGGAAGATCTTATAAACCGAAGTGCTGAAGCCGTGGAAGTTAGAAACGCCGCGGCAGCAATTTATCATCAGTCTGTCGATTTCCTACTTGCGATCGAAGACCTGGAGTCGGAACTGGCCTCGATGAAAACAGGCGATGCCTTTGCTTCACCTGAGATTGGCCTCGGGCTTGGTGGTGGCATACTTGTCATCTTTCTTGTTGTGACTATTCTGGTTTACAGGCAATCCAATTCAAGTGTCAGTGAAACCGCGCAGCAAAATGAGGAAAACCAGGCCGCTATTCTGCAGCTTCTGGATGAGCTTGCTGATCTGGCCGACGGAGATCTGAGAGTGCAGGCGACGGTGACCGAGAGTTTCACCGGTGCCATAGCGGATTCGATCAATTTTTCTATTGACCAGATGCGTGGGCTTGTCTCCAAGATCAATGAAACGTCCGGGAAAGTGTCGTCTGCAGCAGATCAAACCCAGAATTCTGTTAGTGCATTGTCCGAAGCTTCACAGAGACAGGCCGATGAGATTGCGGATGTATCGGAATCCGTAAACGAAATGGCGGTATCAATTGATATGGTGTCTTACAACGCTGCAGAGTCCTCATCCGTGGCGGAGCGTTCTGTGGATATTGCGAGCAAGGGTGCTGGTCTTGTACAGAATACCATTGATGGAATGGACGTCATTCGCGGTCAGATTCAGGAAACAGCGAAACGAATCAAAAGACTGGGTGAGAGTTCACAGGAGATTGGGGATATTGTCGCGCTGATTAACGACATCGCTGATCAGACAAATATTCTTTCTCTAAATGCCGCAATCCAGGCATCCATGGCTGGCGATGCCGGTAAAGGCTTTGCCGTGGTGGCGGATGAGGTACAACGACTGGCGGAACGCTCCGGTGCTGCTGCAAAACAGATTTCAGCACTTGTTAAGACGATTCAGAGTGATACGAACGAAGCTGTCAGCTCGATGGAACAGACTACAACTGAGGTGGTGCAGGGCACCCGTCTTGCCCAGGATGCCGGCGTAGCACTTGGTGAAATTGAAGGTGTATCGAAATCGCTGGCGGAAATTATCGAAAACATTTCCGACGCTGCCAGGCAGCAGGCTGCTTCCGCTGGGAAGATTTCGAACACGATGAAAAGTATTCAGGAGATTACAACGGCGACGACGGATGGTACGAAGGAAACTGCGACCGCCGTTGGTAATCTCGCGGAAATGACAAACGAATTGAGGTCTTCGGTGTCAGGATTCAAGTTACCGGAATAGGTAAGTTTTAGATGAGCGCAACACAGGACTTTGTCGCCCTTGAGTGGATCAGAGGCGAACTGGCGAATACGCTACAGAACGCTCAGGTAGCACTCGAAGCTGTGGCGGAATCCGCCGAGGATACTGCCAGCATGCGTTCGTGCCTGACTGCTATTCATCAGGTACACGGCACGCTGAAGATGGTGCAACTTGAAGGTCCGAGCCAGGTGGCGGCAGAGATGGAACAGGTCGCCCAGTCTCTGATGAACGGCTCCGTCCCGGATGTGGATCTTGCGCAGGAGACGTTGATGCAGGCAATCCTGCAGCTACCGGCCTACCTCGATAGATTGCACAGGGAGCAGAAAGACTCTGAGCAAAATTATCTGTCGATGGTTAACAATCTGAGGTCGGCACGTGGTGAAGAAAGGATACCCGGAACAGAGAACGAGGCCGCGACTTCCAGTGGACCGAATCTCGAACCACTGACAGCGCCACCATCGGATGTCGTTATTAATACCTTTTTTCAGGCGGACGGTGAAGGCAATCTGCCGAAGATCCGGGCGAGGTATCAACAGGCACTCGGTGCAATTTTCAAAAAGAAAGATGTAAGGGGTAATCTGACGACTCTTGGCAAACTTTTCAATATGCTGACCAGGCTTTGCGGAGAATCGCCAACTGGCAATCTTGCGGAACTTGGTCTCGCGGTCATTGAAGGTATCGCTAACGGTGGTATTAAGTTGGATAACACCTCCGCCGGACTGCTTCGATCAATTGATGCGGAGCTTAGTCGGCTTGCTGACGAAGGCCAGGAAGGATTATCCAGCCCTATTGGTGAAGAGTTGGGTGCCGGGCTGGTTGCGCTGATAAACGGGGCGACGAAAGAAACACAGCGAATAACAACACTTAAGAGCCGCTATGCCGGCGAAGTGGCTGAACCCGAGGAAATTGCGATTGGTCCTGATGAAGAGACCATGTCAGCGGTTGCCAAAATTCTGATCGAGGAGCTGACGGCGGTCACGGACAAGCTGGATTTGTATGTCCGATCGCAAGATAGAAATGTCAGTGGTCTGGTTACGCTATTGCCAAACCTGGAACAGATATCCAGCACTATGGTGGTGTTGGGCAACACTGAGCAGCAGCAAGTGATATCCCAACAGGTTGAGGTGATCCGCGGTATTGAAGAGAGTGGAGAGCAGCCAGAAGAAGAAACGCTGTTGGAGATTGCTCAGTCGCTACTACAGATAGAAGCCTCTCTCAGTACGCTTGTGAGCGACACTGAGGATGGTGATGGTTTTGCCAACCTGGATGACGCCCAGGCAGCGGTTGTAAGAGAAACTCGGATTGGGCTGGCAACCGGCAAAGATGCCGTAATCGATTTTATTTCCTCAGACTTTGACCACACCAAACTGGAGTCGTTATCGGATGACCTTCTGGCACTCAGAGGAGGTCTGACTATTGTCAATCAGCAGCGAGCTGGTGATGTTCTTCAATCCGCCGCTAATTATGTTCGTCACGGATTGCTTGCCGGTAAGGTAAGACCCGAATTGGATCAGATGGATGATCTGGCCGATGCACTGACATCGGTGGACTACTATCTTGAGCGATTACTCGAAAATGCTGGCGATCCCTACCTGCAGATGCTTGAAGTCGCGGAAGCAGCAGTGGTGAAACTGGGCTTTGGTGTTGGCGAGGAAGTTGTTGTAGAAGAGCCTTCAGCGGAAGTTGTAGAAGAGCCCTCGGCGGAGTTGGATGAAGAACCTTCGGCGGAAGAAGAACCTTCGGCGGAAGAAGAACCCTTGCTCGAAGTTGAAGAAACTGAGCCGATTGTTGAAGAAGCTGAAGCTCCTGATGTTTTCGAATCTGAAGATATTGTCGACGAGGAAATTCTCGAGATATTTATCGAGGAAGCCGAGGAAGTTCTAGAAACTATTGGCGAGTTCCTGCCTCAATGGCGGAGCAATCCGAACAACGGAGAAGCACTGACTGAAGTCAGGCGTGCCTTCCATACACTCAAAGGCAGTGGCCGGATGGTTGGTGCGACGGTTGTGGGAGAACTGGCCTGGTCCATAGAGGATCTGTTAAATCGGGTGATGGATAATACCGTCGTGCCGGACCAGGCAGTCATGAACATCGTAAGCGAAGTGGTAGCCCGTATTCCAGAAGGTGTTGAAGCCTTCAAGGAAGGCCAGCAACATAGCTTCAAACCTGAAGACATGATTGCCATCGTAGAGGCGATTGCAGAAGGCAGAGAACCACCTGCGCCTGAGGCAGTCACGTTCGCCACAGAAGTTATAGAAGAGCCTTCAGCGGAGACCATAGAAGAGCCCTCAGCGGAAGTCATAGAAGAGCCCTCAGCGGAGTTGGATGAAGAGCCCTCAGCGGAAGTTATAGAAGAGCCTTTAGCGGAGGTTATTGAAGAGCCTTTAGCGGAGGTTATAGAAGAGCCTTCAGCGGAGTTGGATGAAGAGCTAGAAATACTCGAGTTCGAGGAAGCCCCATCCGAGGAGGAAGAGCCCTCAGCGGAAGTTATAGAAGAGCCTTCAGCGGAAGTTATAGAAGAGCCCTCAGCGGAAACCATGGAAGAGCCTTCAGCGGAAACCATGGAAGAGCCCTCAGCGGAGGTTGTGGAAGAGCCTTCAACGGAAGTGATTGAAGAGCCTGCTCTGGAGGAACTTGAAGAACTAGAGCTTGAAGAACTAGAGCTCGAAGAATTAGAACTTGAAGCCGAAGAGTCCGCGGTACCTGAAGCGGCCGAGCTTGAAGATTTATCTCTGGATGAGATAGAACTGACCGAAGACTTTGTGGAGGAAGAGTCGGAGGAATCGAGTCTTGGGCTGGAAGAAATAGAACTCGAGGAAGAAATTGAGACTCTGGAAGAAATCGAACTTGAGCCGGCGATTGATACCGCAGAAGTGGCAATCACTGAGATGGAAGACACACTCGAGGACTTCGATCTGGAGGAAGTAGCGCCTGCGGCTGAACTTGATATAGCGCCTGTGGCTGATTTTGATGAAGCGCCTGCAGCTGATTTTGATATAGCGCCTGCGGCTGAATTTAATAAAGAGCCTGTAGAAGAATCCGAGGTAGAAACTGAAACCACTGCGGATGCACTTCTGGAAGATGACGAACTGGACCTGGAAGAGATTTTCGCCATTGAGGCTGAAGAGAAGCTCCAGATTGTTGATGAGTTCGTTGCGGGCCCGGGTACGGTAACCGGAGATCTGGTCGCTGCATTCCATACCCTAAAGGGTTCCTCCGCCATGGCGGAGATCAGCTCGATCA
The DNA here is from genome assembly GCA_018656865.1 of Gammaproteobacteria bacterium. GTDB lineage: Bacteria > Pseudomonadota > Gammaproteobacteria > Pseudomonadales > Azotimanducaceae > UBA9659. The sequence continues at coordinate 13,315 of JABHYO010000144.1, forward strand.
TGACCATTGCCGCACCACTTGAGCAAATGGCGAACGATTACCTTCTTCAGAACAGAGACGCTGACGAACGACTGATAGGCCTTGCCCGGGATGCGGCGGCTTTGATGAGACTGGTCCTGGCAGATATCGAATCCAACAGGGAAGAGGTTGCGGGTAGCCAGGCTTTGCTGGATAGGCTTTTCGGTGAAGAAACGTCTGAGGAAGAAGTCACCTTTGAATTTGAAAAGATCATTCTGTTAAGTCAGGCAAATATTGCTTCCGATGGCTGGCAGGATGTTGGTGCGCTGGTGCAAGAATTGCAACACACCGATGAACAGGCTCAGGTATTGAATCAGCCAGAGCTCTCGGCGCTGGTTCACAGCATGTTGCGAGTTTATAGCGAATCCCCCGGTCGCCCGGATGATCTAACGCTGTCTCTGATGAAGCGAGCACATGATCATCTGGTTTTCATATTTGATTCTTTGGCATCGTCACAACCGGTCAGGCCTGCAGACAATGTCATTGCGGAGCTGGATGCGCTGGATCTGAGTGCTGCAGAAGAAAGTGACTCGCAAGCCGTGGGTGAAACGACTGAGACGAAACCACAACTAGAGTCCATCGGGCCTGCTGAAACAGATCTGCCTGAGGATGATGCGGATGAGGATATCCTGCCCATCTTCCTAGAAGAGACAGAAGAACTGCTCGAGGAAATTGATGAAAGTATCCTTGGCTGGGCGGAGTCAGGTGAACCGGGTGAGCACCTGGACAACCTCCTTCGGCAACTGCATACGCTAAAGGGCGGAGCAAGAATGGCCGGACTCGCGAGCCTCGGAGAATTTGCTCATAACTTCGAGACCTTTTTGATTGGAATGCAATCGAAACCGGTTGACTGGGATGACAATTTCTTTGCCCTGTTGAACGCACAACAGGATGAAATAACACGGCGAGCTGAAATCTATCAGAACCTGGCCAATGGAAATGTCTCTGATGCTGAACTGAATTCGATGAGGTCTGCGGCGATACCCTCACTAGATGCGCCGGTGGTAGCTGCACCTGATGTGACTGTCGCACCGAAAGTGGAGGCTGTTGCATTAACCTCGGTTGAAGCTGTCGTTGAGCTTCCGGAAGACAAAGTCGACGAAGATATTCTTCCGATCTTCCTCGAAGAGTCTGACGATCTGGTTGAGGAGCTTGAAAGCAGCATTCAATCCTGGAGCGAATCGCCTGGAAATAAAGAGATCCTCGATGTGCTGCTGAGGAATCTGCACACCCTTAAAGGTGGTGCAAGAATGGCTGGTCTCAACAGCCTGGGTGAGTATGCACATAACTTTGAAACTTTCCTTATCGGTATTCAGCAGAATCCGATCGAATTGGATGACGATTTCTTTGCACTGCTGAATCAACGTCAGGATGAGGTCATTCGCCGAGTAGAAATATACAAGAAGCTCTCGGTCGGTGCTGCGACGGAGGAGGACCTCACATCGATGAAACAGGCTTTGGAGCCTGGACTGGAAGCAGCAGAACCCTCTACTGTTCCGGCATCAACGGATCAGGGTACCACCGAAGAAGAAACGGCGAAGAAGGGTCCGGCCGATAAGGGAGCGCCATCGGCTAACCAGGAGATGATCAGAGTTTCTGCAGACCTGGTCGAAGAACTGATTGGTCTTGCGGGCGAGTCCAGTATTAACCGGGGTCGTGTTGAACAACAGATCACGGATTTTGGTGAATCTTTGCAGGATATGGAACAAACCATCAATCGGATTCGTGATCAGGTCAGGCAGCTTGAGATTGAGGCGGAATCGCGTGAAACGCTGATTCGAACCAATAGTGAGAATCAGGATTCGTCCTTTGATGAACTGGAAATGGATCGATACACGATGCTCCAGGCAGTCTCACGGGTTTTGAACGAAGCCACGTCGGATATGACGGACCTCAAGGACACGCTTGTTAACCGTAGCCGTGACGCGGAAACACTTCTGCATCAACAGGCAAGGATAAGCAGCGAACTGCAGGAAGGTCTGACAAGAACACGCATGGTGCCATTTGCTCGTCTTATTCCGCGACTTAGAAGAATTGTCAGACAGATTAGCGCGGAAGTTGGCAAGTCTGTCAGGTTCGATGCCTACAATGTTGAAGGCGAACTTGATAGGAATGTGTTGGAAAGAATCGTCGCACCGCTTGAACATATGTTGAGAAATGCTGTCGACCACGGTATCGAAGACACGGAGCGTCGTGTTGCTACGGGTAAGCCTGAGCAGGGAAGGATCAGCCTTCGACTCTCTCGTGAAGGTGGGTATGTGGTTCTGACTATCAGCGATGACGGCGGCGGTATTAATGTTGAAGCCGTACGCAAGAAGGCCGTTGAGCGTGGGCTGATGACCGAAGCTCAAGAGCTGTCCGATCATGATGTGATGCAGTTCATCCTGCATGCAGGGTTCTCCACGGCGCAAAAACTGACGCAGATTTCCGGGCGTGGTGTCGGTATGGATGTGGTGGTGAGTGAGATCAAATCCCTCGGCGGGAATATCACTATTGATTCATCCTTGGGTGTCGGCAGTGAGTTCACAATCCGGATACCGTTTACGGTATCCATTAACCGCGCGCTAATGGTTGTTGTACGTGAAGAAACCTATGCGATTCCGCTAAATACCATTGAGGGTATTGTTCGAGTGAGCCCCTATGAATTAGAGGCCTACTACCAGCCCGATGCACCAATGTTTGAATATGCGGGTCAGCCTTATCGCCTGGCATACATGGGCAGACTGCTTGATAGGGGAGAAAATCCGAATTTCGAAGGTCAGGTTGCACCGCTGCCGGTAATTCTGGCTCGGGCGGGAGACGATTCAGTTGCACTGCAGGTGGACAGAGTAATCGGGTCTCGAGAAGTCGTGGTGAAGACGCTGGGTGCGCAATTCGACGATGTGGGTGGTATTTCTGGCGCAACGGTGCTTGGTGATGGCAGTGTCGTGATTATTCTTGATTGTATGGCACTGGTCCGTACCTATGAGGCCGCTGTGGGCGCAGCTGAAAGAGAGGTCGAAGAATCGGTCTTGGTCGAACCGGAAAGCCGTGTGCGTAAGGTGATGATCGTTGATGATTCAGTCACCGTTCGAAAAGTAACCTCCAGATTGATGGAGCGTCAGGGATACGAAGTGATTACAGCCAAGGATGGTGTCGATGCGATGGAACAGTTACAGGAAGCCAGGCCTGATGTAATTTTGTTGGACATCGAAATGCCGAGAATGGATGGATTCGAGGTACTCCGTAGTGTCCGTCGCGATGATGCCATAAAGGACCTACCCATAATCATGATTACTTCGAGAACCGGTGAAAAGCATAAACAGCAGGCTATGGAGCTGGGCGTGAATGAGTATCTGGGTAAACCTTTTCAGGAAGCCAGCTTACTTGCCACTATCGAAAATGTTATTGAGAGCGCGAAGGCTAAATCGCAGCAGGACTGATGTCGGAAGTCGCAGATAAACTCAATGTCTATGTTATCCGCATGCAAAAGCAGGGTGTCTTGTTGCCTGCAGATGCCATTGCCGAGATTATTCCCTACGAGCCGCTGCAGCGAATCGAAGAAACACCGGATTGGCTTCTTGGGCTCCTCGGCTGGCGAGGTGTGCAGGTTCCCGTAGTGTCCTTCGAAATGCTGACCGTTGAACGCGCCAGTTTTTCTCTGGTCAGCGTATCATCGGCAAGTCTCGTCATTGTACGGGGGACAACAGACCAGGCTTCCCTGCCTTTCTACGCTCTTGTTTCCCAGACTGTACCCGAACCCTATGACATTAGTATGGAAATGTTGTTTGAGACTGGGGAATCCGTTGAACGAACGGAGTCGAGTAGGGTCAGGTTTCATGATGACGTACTTTCCATTCCAAACCTTGATTATGTCGAGGCTGCGTTGCTGAACGCCATGATTCAGTGATCGCCCCAGAGATGCTGGATCACTGAGATTGCCACCAGTGGTGCGGTTTCCGCCCTGAGAATCCTGTTACCAAATTTGACTGAGATGAATCCGGCGTTCGACGCACTATCGGTCTCATCGTCTGAAAATCCACCTTCTGGGCCGACGAGCAGGCAGACGCTGTTTTGAGAGCTTCTTTCTGTTGGCAGGGATTCTCCGAACTGGGTCGCAACCAACTTGAGATCTGACTCTGTCTGTGAAATCCAGTCCGAAAGCTGCGCAGGTTCGTGCAAATGGGGAGGGATATTGAGTCCGCACTGTTCACAGGCAGAGATGACAACCTGCTGCCAGTGAGAAATCCGGTCGTAGATAATCTTCCTGGCGACAGTGCTGTGCTCGCTAATGAGGGGTGTGATGGCAGTGACCCCCAGTTCTACGCTTTTTGTAAGCGCGCGATCCATGGCATCCTTTTTCAGGATGCAGAGACCCAGATGGATATGAAGGTCGGAATTGCGGTTAACCGGGGAGAATTGCTCCGGAAACAAACTGGCCGTTTTTTTTGAAATGGATTCAATGCGGCAGTGATGCTCGCCACCTGCTCCGTTGAAGATAATGACCTCATCACCCACCGCAAGACGGAGCACGTGAATAAGGTGGTGTACCGCGTCCGGCGGTAGATTGAAGATTGTCCCCGTCGTGATGCCGCCCGTTACATGAAACCGCGGCAGTGAGGTCATGACAGAGCCAGACTATTCCAGATCTTCAGGGTTGGCAGGGACTGGTTCAGGGTATAAAAGTGTAGACCAGGTGCGCCACCATCGAGCAGTCGCTGACACATGTCGGTCACAACATCGGTACCAAAAGCTTTGAGCGCTTCGGCGTCCTTCTCGTAGGTGATGAGGTGTTTTTCGATCCAGCGTGGTATCTCCGCGCCGCAGACGCTGGAAAACCGGACCAGCCCCTTATAGTTAGTGATCGGCATAATGCCAGGCACGATCGGAATGTCGATACCGGCGGCAGTGCAGGCATCCCGAAACCTGAAGTAGGCATCGGCATTGTAGAAGTACTGTGTGATGGCGCTGTTGGCACCGGCGTCCGCTTTCTTCTTGAAGTAGTGAATCTCACTGTCAACAGAATCGGATTCCGGATGGACTTCCGGATAAGCGGCCACATCTATGTGAAAGTGATCACCGGTTTTCGAGCGGATGAACTCAACCAGTTCGTTAGCATGGATCATCTTCATGGTACTGCCGATTCCGGAAGGCCGGTCTCCCCTGAGTGCAACGAGACGGCTGATGCCGGCATCCTTGTAGTTATTCAGCAGTTCTTCGATAACTTCAGGTGTATCGCCCCCGAAGGAAATATGTGGTGCTACCACGCTGCCTGTCGAGGACAGATCGAGCACTGTCTGACGGGTTCCGTCCTTGGTTGATCCACCGGCACCGTAGGTGACCGAAAAGAAGTGTGGCGACAGATCCGAAAGTCGTGCATGAACTTTCTTAACCTGCTCTATGGCCTCTTCTGTCTTCGGGGCTGAGAATTCAAAACTGAACAGTCGGGAATCGGCCATGACTATTTTACAGCGGCTGCCAGGATGTCTTTCTTGTCAGTGGCTTCCCAGGTGAAGTCCGGGTCTTCCCTGCCAAAGTGCCCGTAGGCTGCCGTTTTTCTGTAGATCGGACGTTTCAGGTCAAGCATCTCAATCAGTCCCTTGGGTCTTAGATCGAAATGATCAGCAACCAGCTTTTCAATGACGTCTTCACCGACAATGCCTGTACCGAAGGTATTGATGCTGATCGAAGTCGGCTCGGTAACGCCAATCGCGTAAGACACCTGGATTTCACATCGTTTGGCAAGGCCTGCTGCGACGATGTTCTTGGCAACGTAGCGACCAGCGTAGGCGGCGCTACGGTCAACCTTAGATGGATCCTTGCCAGAAAAAGCACCGCCCCCATGACGGGCCATGCCACCATAAGTATCGACGATGATTTTCCGTCCGGTGAGACCGCAATCTCCGACCGGTCCACCGATAACAAACTGACCGGTTGGGTTGATGAAGTACTTTGTATCAGCATGTAGCCAGTTGTCAGGCAGAACCGGCTTGATTATCTCTTCCATCACAGCTTCATGCAGATCTTTTTGTGTGACGTCCGGGTTGTGCTGGGTTGATAGGACAACTGCGTCGATGGCAACCGGGTTACCGGCTTCGTCGTAGCGGAAAGTAATCTGACTTTTTGCATCTGGCCTCAGGAAATCTAGTTTGCCTGATCTGCGCACCTGAGCCTGCTTTTCGACAAGCCGGTGTGAATAGGTGATGGGTGCTGGCATGAGCACATCCGTTTCATCGGAGGCATAGCCGAACATCAACCCCTGGTCACCGGCGCCCTGCTCCTTGTCCTCTCCTTCATCGACACCCATGGCGATATCCGGCGACTGTTTTCCGATGGCGTTCAGCACAGCGCAGGAAGCGCCGTCAAAGCCAACTTCAGAACTGTCATAGCCGATATCGAGGATGACGTTGCGGCAGAGATCTTCAAGATCGATCCAGGCGTTGGTTGTAATTTCTCCCGCGATCACGACCATGCCGGTTTTGACCATGGTTTCACAGGCGACTCTGGCGTCTGTATCTTCGGCAATGATGGCATCGAGAATGGCATCCGAAATTTGGTCTGCCATCTTGTCCGGATGGCCTTCCGATACTGACTCAGAAGTAAATGTGTTGTTGATTGTCATGGAAAATCCTTGAATTTACCGGCCGGGAGCTATCCCAAAAGGCTCGCATTCTACTAGCTGAGACCAGGCATGCCCAGCGGGGCTGGTTTGAGGAAAAATCATTGTGCTCGCGAAAATCATTCACTTTATGCAGGTGCCTTCTTTAGGTTGGTACTCCGCACCAGTTCTATAGGTCCCCGTCAGGTTGAGCCAGGTAGAGCCGAGGGCTCTTTGTAGCCTTGTCGAAGAGGGAGTGGGACCTGTCAATGGATTGCGGGATATCGTTGCTTGGCAGACGTCCATAGGAGAGCCGTCGGCGTTACTTGTTGAGGTGGGTGTGGGACCTGTCAATGGATTGTGGGATATCGTTGCTTGGTAGACGCCCATAGGAGAGCCGTCGGCGTTACTTGTCGAGGTGGGTGTGGG
>JABHYO010000123.1 GCA_018656865.1 Gammaproteobacteria bacterium
GTCGGTCACTTCTTTCGTACAGAGTTACTTCATGACCTCGCTCCGCAGCGATCCTCGCGGCTTCCATACCAGCAGGCCCTGAGCCAGCGACCATGACTTTTCGCGCTTTCTCCGCCGGACCGTAATCCGTTTCTCCTTCTGCGCAGAGCCTGGCATTGACAGCACAGGTCATATGGCCATATCCACCGGAGTAGTCAAAGCAGGTATTGCAGCCAAGACATGGGGTAATGGTTTCCGCAAGTCCGGCTTCTGCCTTATTGGGCCATTCCGGATCAGCCATGAGAGCCCTAGCCATCCCAATAATATCTGCCTGACCAGACTGCAGGATCTCTTCAGCCTCGTCGGGATGCGTGATTCTGCCCACGCCAATCACAGGGACATTGACCATTTTCTTGATCGCTGCTGACCACTCAACAAAACAGTTGCGTGGATACGAAATCATCAGGGGCACGCAGGAAGAGATAAAACCGCGATTATGCCCATTTGCTCCCTCGGAGATAATCAAGGCATCGACTCCGGACTCCTCGAGTAACTGTGCTGCCCGACAGGAATCTGCAAGCGAAATACCATCACCCTCAGGCTCCATGGCGGCAAGTCTGAAAAGAATTCCAAAGTCATCACCCGCAGATTTACGGATCGCTTCGACGGTTTCCGTCATCCAGCGAACCCTGTTTTCAATAGGACCGCCGTATTCATCTTCCCGGTGATTGTCCATTGGAGACAGAAACTGTCGCCAGATATAGGCATGCGTAGCGTGCAGCTCTATGAAGTCGTAGCCTGCTTCCTTCTGATTGTACGCAGCTTCCGCCAGCCAGGCCGTGTACTGGTGCATTTCTTCAACCGTGATTTCATACGGTCTTGGATCAGGCCAGTCTCTTGAAATGGACTTTTCGGTCGCCTGGGACCAGCCGCCTGATGGCGTCGGCGGACGAGTATGTGTCTTCTCCGGACCGTAAATAGCGAGAGACTGGGTGCCGACATAGCAATCATCGGCTGCGTCGTGCATGGTCTGTGCGAACCGCTTCATTTCCTTGGTTGGATGGCGAAGTATCTCTATGTCGGCGAGGCCGCCAGTGGTGAGCGCGGCGACACCGCCTTTTGCTCGCGCCGTATAGTAGTTCAGTGCGGTTTCGCTACGATGACCAGGTTCACCAATTGGCAGATGATAGGTCCTGTTCTTGAAAGTCATAGGGCCGACTTTAATCGGTTCAAAAAGTTTCATATTTTGATCTCAGTTAGTTCTCATCATTATTGGTCTGCCCCTCTCAAAGTGGCTTTAGACTACGCTTTCAGGCCAATTCGCGCAAATATTTGTAGTTCAATACAAATGTTTGATTTACTCTGATTCATCCAATTAAGCGTCCCCCGTTGGCACAACTCGCCAACAGGTTCACAATAAGTCGAAAAAGAAGAAGGTGAATCAACAATGGAAGAGAAGCTCTCATTTTGTCGTTTCTGCCACGCGTTTTGTGCAATCAAGGTTTCTGTTGAGAACGGTAAAGCCGTAAAAGTTATCGGCGATAAAACCAATCCCATGTATTTCGGTTACACCTGTAAAAAGGGTCGGGCGCTACCACAACAGCATTATCATCATGACCGGTTGCTCCGCACACAGAAACGCAAGGACGATGGCAGTCATGCTGCCGTCGATATTGAGCAAGCCATGGACGAGATCGCCGAAAAGCTGCAGGCGATAATTGACGAGTACGGACCTCGAGCTCTTGCTATGTACACAGGCACGTTTTCTCATGCCTACCCGCAGGCGACAGCCTTTGCTGGTGCTTTCATGGCCGCAATCGGGTCTAAGATGGCCTTCAATTCCGGCACCATAGACCAACCCGGAAAACCGATGGCTGTTGCCTACCACGGCCGGTGGGATGCCGGTCAGCAGCTTTTTGATGACGCGGATGTCTGGATGCTGGTGGGGGCAAACCCGGTGGTTTCAAAGTGGGGTGGTATTCCTCAGTTCAATCCGGCGAAGCGCCTGCATGAGGCAAAAAAGCGCGGGATGAAACTTGTTGTCATCGATCCTCGCAGAACTGAATGTGCCGAAAAAGCAGAGGTACACCTGCAGTGCAAGCCTGGTGAAGATCCGACAATTCTTGCTGGAATCGCCAGGATTATTATTGAAGAAGAACTCTATGATCAGGCATTTCTTGAGAGTGATGTCGAAGGTTTCGAAGCGCTCAGACAGACAGTTGATCCATTTACGCCTGAACTGGTCAGTCGGAGAGCCGATATCAATGCCGATGATCTGATCGAAGCTGCACGGATATTTGCCGCCGCCAGTCGCGGTGCTGTCACCTGCGGCACGGGACCGAACATGGCTCGACGGGGCGCGCTGACAGAGTACATGATCCTGGTGATTAACACGCTTTGCGGGCGATGGTTGCGAGAAGGCGAGCCGGTACCGAATCCGGGTGCCTTGTTACCTCAACCTGAAGCCAAGGCGCAGGCCCTGCCGCGTCCGGAACAGGTCTCCGGATACGGTGTACAGCTTCGTGTACGCGGGCTGGGCGAAAACGCATCGGGTTTACCCACCTCAGCGCTGGCTGAGGAAATTCTCATGGAAGGTGAAGGGCAAGTGCGGGCTTTGATTTCCATGGGAGGCAATCCGATGGCAGCGTGGCCTGACCAGTTACGAACCTTTGAAGCCATGAAGAAGCTGGACTTGAGTCTGACTCTGGATATCAAAATGTCAGCGACAGCCAAGCTTTGTGACTATGTAATCGCTCCGAAGCTGTCCCTGGAAGTCCCTTCGACGACACAACCGAACGAGAATGTTCAGTTTTACGGCGTCTCGACTGGATACCCTGCCCCCTATGCCCAGTATTCACCGAAAGTTATCGATCCACCACCAAAGTCCGACGTGATAGAAGAATGGGAGTTCTTCTACGGCCTTGCCCAACGTATGGGGCTGCAGCTCCGTGTACACGGTCAAAACATCGATATGGAAAACAAGCCTGACAGTGACGATTTGCTTTATATCATCGCCTCAAATGGCCGAGTCTCTCTTGACGACGTCAAGGCGCACCCGAATGGACATATCTTCAAAGACGAATCCATTAAGGTGCGACCCAAGGACGATGCCTGGTCTCACCGCCTCGATATCGGTCATCCCGACATGATGCAGGAACTGGAACAGGTCGCGGAAGAAGGCATGACCACCCATGCCGGTTATCGACCCGAGGACGAGTTCAGTCACAGGCTTATCAGCAGGAGAATGGATGACGTCTACAACTCAAGCGGTCGGGACATTCCTAACCTGACAAAAAACTACAACTACAATCCGGCCTTTATGAATCCGGCAGATCTGGCAGCGTTGGAACTGGCGTCAGGTGATGTCGTTAAAATCTCTTCCGCAAGGGCCAGTATTCTCGGCATCGTCGAAGAGGCGGAAGATATAAAACGAGGTGCAATATCCATGGCGCACGCCTGGGGTGATGCACCTGAGAATGACAATCAGGTGCACTTTATAGGCAGCAACACCGGTCGCCTGACCGATTCGACGGAATACTTTGATCATCGGACCGGGTTGCCAATGATGAGCGCCATCCCGGTAAATGTTGAGAAGACAGCTGACCCTTCCGAAATCTAGTACGTTTTCGTTTTCAAGAAACCGTCTGCGCAAAGCGATATTTGTGTGCAGACGGTCTTTCAACGTGGAAAATCTGACTATTTCCTAATGCAGCACGCACCTAGCGGAGTCACCATGACCGATTCATGCCTACCCGTTCAAGGCTCACCCGGATCCCCTTATACAAGAAAGATGCTTGCCGTTCTCCGATACCGGAGAATCCCCTATCGCTTCCTTCAATCTGAAAATGACGATCTGCCTAAACCGAAAGTCGGACTGATCCCCATTTTCTATTTTGCAGACGATCACGGCGAACTTCAGGCAGAAGTTGACAGCACTCCTATAATCCGAAGACTTGAAGAAGAATACCCTGGTCGTTCAGTCATCCCGGCTGATCCAGCGATAGCCTTCATCAACAACCTGCTTGAAGACTATGGTGATGAGTGGCTTACCAAAGCCATGTTCCACTACCGCTGGCACTATCAGGACGATATAGAAATGGCTGGTTCAGTATTGCCGCATTACCAGGATGTCACCCAGTCTGATGGCACCATAGCGGCGATGAAAAAGATGTTTTCCGAACGTCAGATTTCTCGTCTGTATGTGGTCGGCTCAAACGATACGACCGCTTCTGTTATCGAAGACAGCTACAAAAGGTTTCTCCACTGCCTGAACAATCATCTGAAGGAACTCCCATTCCTGATGGGTACGAGACCAGCATCAGCAGATTTTGCCTGCTTTGGTCAGCTCACACAGTTAACTCAGTTTGACCCGACGCCTGCCAAGATTGCAGCCGCCAGTTATCCACGCGTACATGCCTGGGTTAGCAAGATGGAAGATCACAGTGGTCTTGATCCTGCCGAAGACGGCTTCGTTTCCACAACGGGATTCCCATCGACACTACGAACCATCCTGAAAGAAGTCGGCCGCACCTACGTACCGGTAATGCTTGCGAACGCCGCCGCGATTGACCAGGGACTAGACGAGGTAACCACCGAAGTCGACGGCAAACCCTGGGCTCAGGAGCCATTCCCCTATCAGGCGAAATGTCTGCAGTGGATTCGAATCGAATATGCCCGTCTGGATGACGATGACAAAAATCGGGTAGATGAAATACTTAAAGATACGAACTGCGAACAGTTATTTATCAAGTGAAACCTATTTGCTACACAACGTAACATAGATGCAACAAATGCGTTAAAACACGGGGCCAACGCTTTATGAAACTGATATCACTGATAATCGTTGTTTTATTCACGCTCTCAGTAGCAGCTGAAGAACTGACCCCTGCATCCTCAGAAACCGGCGAAACAGCCTTCGCCTACCTCATCACAAGTGCCGACAGTGAATACGTCACAACACTGCATATCCTTAACCGCTCAACAGAAGCTCTGTCGGTTACAGCGACACTTTACGACAGCAACGGCGATCAGCTTGGGCTTACGGCTGCACTCAACGAATCTATTCAAGGATTGGGACGCATCAGTCTCGGTGCAGCAGACCTTGAACAGTTATTGGGCGCACCGGCCTGGCGAGGCCCTGCGCTGCTGAAGGTGGAAGGTTCCGCCGTGTTTGAGTTGATGACCACCTTAGATAACCCGACAGGCCTGACGACCAGCACCAACTGCGCCACAACAGAAAGTGTTCATCATGTGCTGCCTGGAATCAGTTACATCCGCTTTATCAATCAGGGTGAAAAGACCATCTCCAATATTCGAGGGCGGCTTGTAACGGAAAACGGTGAATTGATCGGCTTGGAAGAACTGCAGCTTATCGATGACTTGCCACCCAAAGCCGCTCAATTTTTAAGGGCCGATCAAATACTCAATCTTTTTGGATCCTGGTCAGGCGTGGCCAGTCTGCACATCAACGATATTGAATCGAATGATCTTCGGCTCCTGGCGCTTGACTGGCAGGATCGCAATTTCATCAATCTTTCCTGCAACCAACGCAGCCAAAAAACCAGCGCACCGATTTCATGCTCAGAGCCGAGACCTCAGGCCTGTATTCAGGTGTCCGATCCGGTATGCGCTGCCAGAGATACAGGCATACGCTGCGTTACCACTCCCTGCGATTCAACCGAATGGGCAACCTATGCCAACGGCTGCAGCTCCTGCGCTGACCCACTGGTATTCAGGTATGTTAAGGGGAGCTGTGAGTCGTTGCTGGAAGGCTGACATCACGCCGACCACCAGGCCGCGCACAAATCCCTGGGTACAGAAGCATAGGCTGACGATCTCAGTCGTCTGAAGCTTCAACCAGCATTCTCTCTGCCCCTCTATTCATGACTCACCACGCTGCTCGACTTGACGACCTATGCTGACTATGCTCTTTCATCTCGCGTTGAGAGAGCAGAAACCGGGTTTCAGAGGAGCAAACAGCTTTGAAAGACAAAGACGGTACAGAGGCAGAGGAGCGAGAACTCCAGACTGAGCGCGCGAGCAAGAGAGAAGAGTTGCGAACTTCCCGGGAAATGTTCGCATCTGCATTCAACGTAAGCAAAGACGCCTGTGTTATTTCGAACCTTGAAACTGGCAAGGTTATCGATGTGAACCTGGCCTGGCTCTCTGCACAGGGATGGACCCGCGAAGAAGTTGTTGGAAAAACCTCAGCGAGCATGAACATATGGGAAAGCGAGTCTGATCGAAAAAGGTTCTACGAAGCAATTGAACGCCAGGATCAATTGAAAGACTTCGAATTGAACTTCCTCACCAAATCTGGTGAGGCGCGCTCTTATCTAGTAGACACTACTTTAGTCAAAACGTCAGAGGGAACATATCTCTTCACATCGTCGACTGATATCACTGAACGTGAGCGGGCGGAGCAAGAGCTGAGAACCTCAAGAGAATTGTTTGCAAACGCCTTTAACCTAAGTGATGACCTATGCTCAATCGCTGATACGACTACCGGAAAAATTCTGGATGTGAACCCGGCATTTCTATCCACATTCGGGTTCAGCAAGAACGAAATAATTGGCAAAAGCGGACACGATCTGAAGTTGTGGGCAGATACTAAAGATCGGGACGCATTGTTTGAAAATGTCAGTATCGGAAATCCAGCAAAACGCAAAAGGACACGCTTTTTAACAAAGACAGGCGATGTTCGCACCTTTCTCATCGACTTTGCCGTTATTGAATTATCGGGTGAACCGAAGATCTTCACTTTGGCGACGGACGTTACCGATAAGGAAAAGATGGAACAGGAGCTATTAAAGGTAGCAAAACTCGAATCCATCAGCATACTTGCCGGAGGGATCGCCCACGACCTGAACAACATGCTAACAGGAATCCTCGGGAATCTAAGCCTGGCCCGGTTAAGCGAAGAAGTAGAGACAAGAAATAATTTCCTGAACGAGATAGAAAGAGCTTCGTTGGGATTGAAGGATCTAACCCTGCAACTGTTGACCTTCTCTAGGGGTGGCCACCCCGTTCTGGAATCAGTTGATCTTAATGAATTACTTCGCAAGTCTGTGCCTTTTGCACTACACGGCACATCAATCACCAGCCAGTTCAACATCCCACCCGATCTACAGCCAGTCAGCATTGATACCGGACAGATTAATCAGGTTATCAACAACCTTGTTATCAACGCGCAACAGGCCATGTCCGGTACGGGAAGGATTTCCATTACGGCGAAGAATGCTGAGATCACTCCCGATACCGATTCGCCATTGGCGCCTGGCTCATATGTTCAAGTCTCATTCATAGATCATGGCGTAGGCATTCCTGAAGAAGTTCAGCAGAAGATATTCGATCCATTCTTCACGACCAAAAACACCGGTAGCGGTTTGGGGCTGGCGACCACCTATTCAATTCTTCAAAAACACGGTGGGCATATCAACGTTACTTCACAACCCGGAGAAGGATCAACGTTTGAATTCTTTCTGCCGGCAGCGAAGAAAGAATCTTCGATCCAGGTAATACGCAACGACAGGGACCTTATTCGGGGCGAAGGTAAGATTCTGGTCATGGATGATTTAGAACCCATCAGGAATCTGGCAAAAGCAATATTGGAAAAATTGGGCTTTGAAACGGTCACCTGTATTGATGGCGAAGAAGCCATCGAACAATACAGAGCAGCTCTCGACAGTGGACGACCCTTTAAAGCAGTATTCCTTGATCTGACCGTCCCTGGCGGCATGGGTGGCGGGGAGGCAATTCAGCACCTACAGAGTCTAGATCCACAGGTGAAAGCAATCGTTGCAAGCGGCTACTCCGATGACAAGATGATGGCTGACTTCAAAGACTATGGCTTTTCAGGTTCTCTAGCCAAGCCCTATCGGATTGAAGAAATGAGCCAGGTGTTGAAGAGGGTCATAAACGAGACTTAGGACGATACCCACCCCCCTCCCATCACGGTTCAAAACCACCTGATTAGAAGTATTTATCGGGTTGTATTTTCGAGCACGGGACCTATTACCAAAAGCAATCGTAATGTCGTACTCTTGATGAAATATCTATATGTGTGCAAATTGCTGCACAACGGAATTCATCGAACTCCATAACCAAGAGGTTTTTTCATGATAACAGCAGAAGACGAATATCGACATCCACAGGCCGACGTAGAGGGGCTCTGGGGAGACACAATATGGCTTAGCGTGGTTGATCGCGAAGCTAATATCTTCGGCATCGTTCACTTTCATCTGACAAACAGAGGATTTGGCCGGTTTGAATCCCTGTTTGTCATCGACGGCGTGCAACAGCAGTACGGTAACAAATTTCCATTGACAAAAGAGGCCGACAAAGGACCCTGGAGTGATGGCGTCCTGACCTATGAAGTCATCAAACCACTGGAAGAGGTCAAGGCGACCTTTAACGGACCACGCTATGCCTATGAGCTGAACTTCAAGGGTAGATGGCCCTTGTTTGACTATGCCGACAGCATCAATGGCACACCTTTTCACCAGTCAATGGAAGCTGGAGGCCACTTCGAACAGGCCATGCACTGTACCGGCAGTTTCGAAATCCGAGGAGGTCCCTGCGCGGGTGAAACCCGAAAAATCGATTCCTGGTCACACCGTGATCATTCCTGGTCCGCGCGCTTTTCCCATGAGCCGGCCTGGGAGCCTGCCCAGCAAAACATCAAAGGCCACTACTGGCCTTCCATTCAGCTTCCGAACCGGCACATCAATATATTCGGATCACCTGACCCCAAAGGTAAAATTGGCGGCTTCGTTTCGGACGACAGTGGCACGAAGCCCATTCTGGGCGGAAGCTGCGAGTGGCTGATGTCTGACAATGAACGTGATGCCGTCGCCTTCAGATATACCCTGGAAATGCCGGACGGCGAGACTATTCATGTCCGCACCGGTCAAAAGTACGGTCAGGTAAAACTGTGGATCCGAGGTGAAAACGATCTAGAGAACGTCATGGACTGCTACGAACCCTTCTTCGACTACGAAGTCGAGGAAACCGGTGAACGCGGTTACGGAGTGTCTGAATATTCCGTCCATCCGCCATGGCCACGGTGGCTGGTTTAAGCGGCCACAGCGCAGAACAGGTAGCGGGCGATTCGCGTCCGCTACCCTGGGTCAATCTAACCCGGAACCCGTTCATACGAAGGCACACCTTCGGCAATCGTATGGAATGACTGCTGGTCGATCGTGAAGATCGCCATTTGAGGCTGGTCATAGACACCAGGGTCGTCCAGAGAACCGACTTTGAGAATGACAGCATCCGGCATCGATGGAGTGCGCGTAACCAGGTGCGTGCCGCAATTGGGACAAAACTCTCGAGTAACAGGATTATCAATATCGTCTCTTGAAAACCCTTGGGTCTCACCCTTCGTAATTTTGAATCCTGCTGCTGGTATGGCCATGAAAAAATTCGGTCCGCCACCGGTAAGATACTGGCACTCCCGACAGAGACACTCTGCCTTCATAAAAGCCTCTCCTTCCGACTCGTAGCGAACATTCCCACAATAACAACCACCTTTAATCGACATTACTAGATTCTCCTTATCTTCATGATCATTGTCTCTCGCGTTACCTCATTAATATTATCGACTTGTTGCAAGCTTTTCCTATTTTCAACATTTCGAATCTGAGAAGCCTATCCTGATTGTTGGAATATCGGCCACGTCTCAATTATTTCACTACCCCTGAAAGCCAACAGGTCACCGAACTGCAGCATCACATGCTCGCTCTGGGTCGGACGCAGGAACATATAGTCATCAACCTGAAGATCCACATTCCGCGAGGTGGTCACAGGGCTCTGGTTGGTGCTCTGATAAATTGGATCCGGCGTGCCGGGCGGAGATATGATTTTTGCTTTCCAATAACCTCCGTAGATGTAGTAGAGACGACGCATATTCGGATTCCACCATTGCAGCGGCTGGGCAACCCATAGGTCACCGGGAACTTTCAGTTCCTCATAGCGTTTTAGAATCGGTGTCGCGATAAACACTGCGGGCAGGTTATCCGTAAGGTGATAGGTGTCAAAATCGGTCGGCTTAACGACGCCCGAACCTGCCGCAAGATCGTTCATGGTTGCGTCATGCTGATAGATACCAAGCGTGTGACTTCCGGCACCATTTAACGTCAGCCGCGCAGGATCGTAACCGGCCCCCTTCACGACAGCGATATGCCCGCTGTAGATATCAAGCACCTTTTTCACCTCAGGGTGTGTAAGCGCTGCCTGCATGCCGCTCAGGTGCGGCTCATATCCCATGAGCCCGGACAGCTCAAGGTGTTGTGAATTTTCCTCAATGACTTTCAGCAACGGAGCCAGGGCAGCAGGTTCCGGAATACCTCCCCGGTGCAGACCCACATCGATTTCGAAGTTGATGCGCATCCGTATACCAAATCGCTTCGCCACTGCGAGATACTGTTGGAGCCGCGCCGGCGTGTCGATCAGCCATTGCACTTTGTTCTCAGAATCGTACCTGGTACCCACCGCCTTACGGAAGAAGGTCTCAATCGCACTGACCGGCATCGGTTTCCCGATCAGACAATCGGCTTCCGGAAATGTCTCGGCAATCGTGTTCAGAAACGGCTGATGAAAGACCATTAGTGCCTGGGTCCTGGCTCGTTGCATAACATGTTGCAGCAACGGCACAGATGGCAACGACTTGACAACCACGCGGTACGTTTTCTCCGGCCCGACTGACCCGGCGATCAAATCAATGTTGGAATTGATCCGATCAAGGTCGATCAACATGACGGGCCTGCCAGGGCCGTCCTGCTTCAGCATTTCATTGAGCGCACTGAAGTAGGGATTATGGGGCTTACCTTCGACCCGGGGTTTCCATAAAAGCCCAGCGCCTCCTGTTGCCAGCGCGGTACCTGCAGCACCTATCAGAATAGACCGTCGTTTCATCCAGATTCGCTCGAAGCCCCTCCCGTTTCATTACAAGGAAATGGGGCGACATATTGTCGCCCCATCCATCGCAAGATTTAGCCATTACTCACTTGCAGCAACTGATCCAGCCTTAATCAAATCAATGCTATAGACTCCACCACCGCAATCCATCACCAAACTAAAATATTGATTCGCAGTACGGGTTGCATCCGTCGTAAATATCTCCGTATTGGTTGCACCCATCGCAGCAATGTCATCGTGTCCGATAAAATACAAAAGGTCTGCTTCACCACTGGTATATACCGGAGAGAAACGAAAGACATTCATATCTATCCCGGCAGCTTTAGCAGCTTTAGTGAAATTAGCCTCCACAGCTCGAACATTGCTCATGGTTTTCCCCTTTTTAAGGGAACAGCCAAACACCTCTAGAATACCGCTTTCGTTCTCTTCTGACGGTGCTTCACCATAGAGGAGCTCTGAGGACCAGACATTGGAAGTACATTTCCCTAATTTGGCAAACTTTGCCTCAGCAGCTGCACCTTCAGCGCTTTGTGCATAGGCTGCCGCGCCTCTCGCCCAGACATTCATATTAGGACTGGCTCCAAGCCAAAAGAAGTCAGCAGGTAAACTGCTACGAACCGGAAATACGCTCCAGGCGGAATATTGATTGAGATCTACATTGTCAAGTTTTTCGACCTGCTGGCGCCAGAAGGACGTTGCACTTTCAATATCTTTCGCGTCTTTACCACTTGCCAGGTTGCAAGCGAAAGTCTCAACGATCGGTGGCGTTTCCGCCGCGTAAACCTGTCCAGCAATCAAACTAAACAACATCACAACAGTAAGACTAGCCTTTATTCTCATTTTTTTGCTCTCTCTCTAGGTAGTATGTAATAGCAAACAGGCATGCTGTTTTCTACAAACCGTACCTGCTCACTGGTCTGGTTATCGTCATGTTTCTGTGACGATCCAGCAGTATGCCCCTAAAGACAGGGTGCTGCCAAATCAGGTAGATTGACGTGGTGTTAGAGAGATTTCTTCACACTTAAGCTGAATCAGTGGGTCGAGCTGATCCGTTCCGGTTCAAGCACCAGGAGGACGTTACCCGGCATGTGGCCGGCCAAGGCGTAAC
>JABHYO010000090.1 GCA_018656865.1 Gammaproteobacteria bacterium
CGAACCCAGCAGTAAGGCCAAACCGTGGCGACCATGACTGCCGACCACGACGAGATCTGCACCAATTTCATTGGCGAGCGTGTGTATTTCGGTTTCGGGCCTTCCGAATATCAGATGCCGATCTTCTTCAGAAATACTGAGTGACTCAGCGAATTCTGCCAAGTGGGTCTTGGCGGTTTCCTGAATCTGTTCCTGAATGGTGGAAAGGTCCATCGGAATATCGCCGCCATAGGCGAGCGACAGTGGCTCGATAACATGTACGCAGCTCAGGCGGGCACCAAATGCAGTCCGCAGTGCGCATGCTCTTTTAGAAACATCTCTGGATTCAACGGTTAAATCTACGCCGACCAGTATGTGTTGATATTCGCCCATCTCATCCACCGTGTTATGTTGTTGTTTTGTGGCTGGATTTCAGGGCAAATTTACACAGAACATATTGCGATCACAAGGGGCTTCACTTGGTTTATGTCATCATTGGTCTTGTTCTGCTGATTATTATTGCGCCGATCATTTCGGTGCTGCCTTCTGCGCGCCAGAAAGAGCAGATGGTGATGCGAAAATCAGCAAGGGAGGCCGGTATCTCGGTAGAACTGACGTCCATCGACGATCCGAACCCAGATCAGGAAAAATACGTCTCACATATTGGCAAAAAGATCCCGGCGAAGCTCAAGGTCGCAGGCTATCGCATACAGCGTCGCCGTATCGGAGACTGGCGGCGACTACCAGCCGTTAACTGGTGCTTAGAGAAAAAATTTGAAGACGGATGGCAGTGGACGGAGACGAGCCAGTCCATGTCGGGGGTCTTGAAGCGCTTCCTCGATGAAGAAGTTCCAAAACTGCCCGATGACGTCGAACAGGTCGAAGAGTCTGACTACAACATAGTCGTTTACTGGCGTGAGCGAACTAAAGGCAGTGAAGGCAATGTGTTGGATTTTCTCAAAAGATGCGCGGAGTTAGCGCTGCGCGAGCCGGATAAAAATGAAAACGATGATTCCCCGACTTGACAATTCATCTACGTTTCAGACTAAAGTAAAAAGGGGCTGCTCATTACCTTTAGGTCATTTGTTGCTTGACCTTCGTAATTAATGACCTTATATATGTCGCCCTTTGAACCCAGGCTACTTGTGTAGTCGTCGTCAAAGCAGGAATACATGGGAAAATCTTTAGTCATTGTCGAGTCACCAGCCAAGGCCAAGACCATCAATCGTTATCTTGGTGATGACTACATCGTTAAATCGAGTGTCGGTCACATTCGCGATCTGCCGGTCAGTGGTACAAGTAAGAGCGATCCTAAAGCCCGCGCCAAAGAAGCGGCCAAGACCAGGAAGATGCCACCTGACAAAAAGGCAGCTTATAAGAAAGAAAAGGCAAGAAAGCAGTTGGTTAGTCGAATGGGTATTGACCCTGGCGATGGCTGGAAGGCGAACTATCAGATTCTACCGGGAAAGGAAAAAGTCGTTGCCGAGTTGAAAAAGCTCGCCAAGGATGCAGATGAGATTTTCCTGGCAACTGACCTCGACCGGGAAGGAGAGGCAATAGCCTGGCACTTGCAGCAAGCTATCGGTGGCGATGAAGAACGGTATCGACGTGTGGTCTTCAACGAAATTACCAAGAAAGCCATTCAGGAAGCCTTTGAGAAACCCGGTGAAATTGATATGGCACGTGTCAGTGCCCAGCAGGCGAGACGTTTTCTCGATCGTGTCGTCGGTTTCATGGTGTCACCGCTGCTCTGGGCAAAAGTCGCCCGTGGTCTATCGGCGGGGCGGGTTCAATCGGTTGCAGCCAAGCTCATCGTTGAGCGTGAAAGTGAGATTCGAGCCTTCATGCCAGAGGAATACTGGGATGTCTACGCGATGCTCGCGGAACAGAGATCAGCCGAGGCACCGGTTAAGTTTCAGGTCAACAAGCAGGATGGCAAGAGCTTTCGCCCCACCAGCAAGGAGCAAACGGATGCCGCCCTTGAGATTCTTAACCAGGCCTCATTCAAGGTTCTGAGCCGCGAAGATAAACCGACGCAGACCAAACCAACGGCGCCCTACATCACATCGACCCTGCAACAGGCGGCAAGTACCCGCCTCGGTTTTGGCGTTAAGAAAACGATGATGATGGCTCAGCGATTGTATGAAGCGGGGTACATTACCTATATGCGTACCGATTCGACCAATCTCAGTGCCGAGGCAGTAGGCACCTGTCGTGATCTGATTGGTTCAGAATATGGTGGGAAGTATCTTCCGGAACAACCACGAGTTTATTCCAGCAAGGAGGGCGCGCAGGAGGCGCACGAGGCAATCAGACCCTCAGATGTCTCGGTGAAGGCAACTGCCCTCAAAGGTATGGAAAGAGATGCTGAGCGTCTCTACGAACTTATTTGGCGGCAGTTCGTTGCCTGCCAGATGCCTAACGCAGATTACATCAGCACAACGGTGCTGGTCTCAGCGGATAACCTTGAACTCAGGATTCGTGGTCGGATCCTCAAGTTCGATGGTTACACCCGTGTGCAACCGCCGGCCGGCCGCAAGGAAGAAGAGCAGCCGTTACCCGAGTATGCGGTTGATCAGATACTCGATCTCAAAGAACTGCTGCCTTCTCAACACTTCACCAAGCCGCCACCTCGTTATGGCGAGGCAAGCCTGGTTCGGGAACTGGAAAAGCGTGGCATCGGTCGTCCGTCAACTTACGCCTCAATCATTACGACGATTCAGGACCGGGGTTATGTCTCGCTCAGGAACAAACGCTTCTACGCCGAGAAGATCGGTGATGTTGTGACAGAACGCCTGAACGAAAGTTTCGAAGACCTGCTCGACTACGGGTTTACTGCACAGTTGGAAGAAAATCTCGACAAGGTTTCCGAAGGGACGGTCCAGTGGAAGAACCTGCTCGACGAGTTCTACCATGACTTTGAAGGCAAGCTTGAGACAGCGAGCGACGAAGATGGAATGCGCTCCAACGAGCCTACCATGACGGATATCAAGTGCGAGAAGTGCGATCGGGATATGCAGATTCGCACGGCCAGCACCGGTGTCTTTCTGGGTTGCTCAGGCTATGCACTGCCGCCGAAAGAACGCTGCAAGCAGACCGTAAATCTGATTCCCGGTGATGAGGTGGTCAGCGTAAATGGTGACGATGAAGAGGAGTCGCGCATCCTGATAGGCAAGCGCCGCTGCGAAAAATGCAATACGGCTATGGATTCCTATCTCATTGATACAGAGCGCAAGCTTCACATCTGTGGCAACAATCCGGACTGTGATGGCTTCGGTATTGAGCTGGGTGAATTTAAGATCAAGGGATACGACGGTCCCATTCTTGAGTGTGACAAATGCGGTGCCGAGATGCAGCTCAAAACGGGCCGGTTCGGCAAGTACTTCGGTTGTTCGTCAGATGACTGCAAGAATACACGTAAGTTGCTCAGAAACGGCGAGCCGGCGCCACCGAAAATGGATCCGGTACCCATGCCGGAACTCCAGTGCCAGAAAGTCGACGATACCTACGTGTTGCGCGATGGTGCAGCGGGTATCTTCCTTGCAGCCAGCCAGTTTCCGAAAAACCGAGAAACAAGAGCGCCTTATCTGGATGAAATCCTGCCTCATCAAAATGAAATTGATCCCAAGTATCAATTCCTGATGAGGGCGCCGGTGAAGGATTCAGCAGGTCGTCGCGCTCTGGTTAAGTTTGCCCGCAAGACAAAAGAGCAGTACGTCATGACGGAAAACGAAAAGGGAAAGGCTTCAGGCTGGCGTGCTGACTATGTCAATGGCGAGTGGGTAGAGACTGAAAAGGTCTCGAAACAGAAGGCCAAGGCAGCTAGTTAAGCAGGGTCATTCTGAGTTCGACCGCAGCCATCCTGGACTCGACCTCAGTCCAAGCTGAGTTCGAACTCAGGTCATTTTGAGTTTAATCTCAGTGTCATCCTGAGCTGCCGGGGTCGCGCACGACCGAAGGATCTCGATTACAGACCTTCAGCCGCTTCGCAGCCTGTAGGCTGCTTAGTGCCGGAGGACGCCAACCCCTAATCCTTCGATCTCAAACTCCTGATGTCGCAGGTCTACTTCGATAGGAGAGTATTCCTGGTTCTCCGGCTCAAGGGTGATCTGGTATTTGCTTCGACCCTTGCGGAAGCGCTTTACGGTGACTTCGTCTTCTATACGGGCAACGACGATGTCGCCGTTGTTGACGTTCTTGGTTCGATGAACCGCCAGCAGATCGCCATCCAGGATGCCGCATTCAATCATACTGTCGCCACGTACCTGCAGGAGGTAGTCTGCGGCCGGGCTGAAAAAGCTGGCGGGTAGTTCACAGTATTCCTCGATATGCTCTTCCGCCAATATCGGGTTACCTGCGGCGACACGGCCGACGATGGGGAGACCTTCACTATCGGGTAGCTTGATGCCCCGTGAGGTGCCGGGAATCATTTCGATGGCACCTTTTCGTGCCAGGGCTTTCAGGTGTTCTTCAGAAGCGTTTGCGCTTTTGAAACCGAGTTCCTTAGCGATGTCCGCTCGGGTTGGGGGATAGCCAGTTTCTTCGATGTAGCTCTTGATGAAAGCGAGTACTTCCGATTGTCGCGGGGTCAGCTTGTTCATGTCGGCACATGTTTATTTATACAGTTACTGGAATTATATACAGCAAAATTGGGATAACAACTTCTTTTTTCAACACCTGGCACTCAAAGGGTTCTGGGGCCTGTAATTCGGTGCCCGGTCTCAGCACCGCTCAAGCACATCCCTGTGGCGCTGACTTTCGGGCTGTCCCTGCCCTCGAGTCTGCTGAGACCGGGCACCGAATTACAGGCCCTGCCTTGTAGGTACAGTGTGCTGGAACCAGGCGTTGGCCCCGTTGTCAATGTACAGGCCAGGTAGGGTGAAATTTGTTGAATCTTGGAGAATCATTGATTAGCAGGAGGTCAGGTATTCCGGCATCTGCTCTCAGCAGACTAGAGGACATGGATGTCCGAAAGTCAGCGTACATGGATGTACTCGCAGCGGTGCTGAGAGTAGATGCCGCGATTCCTGACCGATACAACCTCTGGTAGCTGAATACCTGACGGGCACAGTGTCAGGTATACTGCGCCTTCAAGATGCAATAAACCTAGAACATGAACCGATTTCTCATATTGCTGCTGCTCCTGCCTTCAGCGCTAACCTTAGCCGAAACAGCAGAAGAAAAAGGTCTCGCCATAGCGATTGAAGCTGATCGACGGGATCAGGGTTTCGTCGATGTCCAGGTCAATATGGGCATGATTCTTCGCAATGCGCGGGGAAATGAGAATCGCCGCAAGATGCGCCTGAAGACACTTGAGGTGCTCGAAGACGGAGACAAGAGCATCATGGTTTTCGATACTCCGCCAGACATCAAGGGTACGGGTCTGCTGACATTCAGCCACAAAGTTGGCGATGACGATCAGTGGCTGAACCTGCCTGCGTTGAAACGAGTCAAGCGCATTGCTTCGAAGAACAAATCCGGTCCCTTTGTCGGCAGCGAATTCGCCTTTGAGGATCTCAGCTCCCAGGAGCTTGAGAAATATACCTACAAGTACATTCGTGACGAGATGCTTGAGGGGCAGGATTGTTTTGTGATGGAGCGCTATCCTGTTGATAAGTATTCTGGATATACACGCCAGGTGACATGGGTGGACAAGGAGTACTATCGGATTCTCAAGGTGGATTACTATGATCGGAAAGGCGCTCACCTGAAGACATTGTCATTTCATGGATACCAGTTATATCTGGACAAATTCTGGCGGGCCGACAATATGAACATGGTGAATCATATCTCGAAGAAGAGTACTGAACTGATATGGGAAGACTACCGGTTCGTGACGGGACTAAAGGACAAAGACTTTACTAAGAATGCGTTGCAACGAACGCGATAGGTGTGAACATGCATAGATTGATATTAACGGTTTTTCTTCTGCTGATAGCGGTCGGGGCAAATGCGGATTCCTTTTGGTTGCTTGGCAGCTATTCTGATCGGGAGAGTGCTCTTGAGGAAGCTCAACGCATTAGTGCAGAAACCGGCATTGAGATTTTTCTGCACTCTGGAGGCGAGCGCTATCGACTGCTGAGTTCGGTTCTGGCGGATGAAAAAGAACGACAGGCTATGAAGGATCGGTTGTCACGCACAGGGATTACCAATACTTTTGTTCTGAACTATGGCGAAAAGAAACCGGAACTGGAATTGGTCTTCGTCGAAGCATCGGAAGTCGAAATTGATGATGCAGAGATGGCAGCCCTCGATGCTGAACTAGATATGGACGATGATCTCGACGAAGCAGATCTTGCTGAAATCGATGCCATGTTGAGTGAATACGACGAAGAAGATCTGCTCGATGACGACATGTTGGGTCCGTCGGTCAACTACGTCGTTGCCGCCAGTTTTACATTAGAAGAAAGAGCTGATGCGCTTTCGGTCAGTATTAATGCCGGTGCCCATGACGTCATGGTGAAGTCCACTATGGTTGGTGGAACTCGTTACTATCG
The DNA here is from genome assembly GCA_018656865.1 of Gammaproteobacteria bacterium. GTDB lineage: Bacteria > Pseudomonadota > Gammaproteobacteria > Pseudomonadales > Azotimanducaceae > UBA9659. The sequence continues at coordinate 6,477 of JABHYO010000090.1, forward strand.
AGTACTCGTGGGTCCTGTTTCAGAAGACGAGGAAGCTGTCGTTAAGAGGCAGTTGGTAGAGCAGGGCCATGAAGGGGTTTGGGTCTTGAGAGGAGTCAAGGTCCCGAGTTCAAGCCAGTCACTTGATATTGGTGTGCCACCAAAGGGCTTCCGGGTTCCTTCCCGGCAACAGATGCCGCAGCGCAATACGCGCAAGACCTATCCGGGTGAGGACAGCGACTACAATCTCGCCAGATTAAAAAAAAAGCTGATCTCGGCCTGAGGCCAAACCATCGCAGCAACCCGGGGCGATGGCGAACAGATGTCGCCGCGGAATTCAGGGTGTTCAATGATCCTGGCCTAGGTGATCTTGAAAAGTTTCATAGTGCCCTCAGCATTCAGGCGGAATACTACAAAACCTGGAACAACGGCAGCAATATCTTTGCCTTTGTCCCATACCTGCGTTGGGATGCTGAAGACAGCGAAAGAACCCATGTCGATATTCGCGAACTGACCTGGGTTCACGTCGCCGACAACTGGGAACTACGAACAGGGATCCGCAAGGTCTTCTGGGGTGTCACTGAGTCGCAGCATCTCGTGGATATCATCAATCAGACAGACAATGTTGAGAATCCCGATGGTGAGGAAAAGCTCGGTCAGCCGATGATCAACTTGTCGCTGCAGAGGGATTGGGGGTTGCTCGACCTCTATTTGCTCGCAGGATTCAGGGAGCGGAACTTCCTCGGGCGGAGCGGTCGTCCGAGGCTGCCTTTTTCAGTTGAAGAAGATGACGCCATCTACGAGTCATCTGCGGATGAGTTCAGGACTGATTTTGCCATTCGCTGGAGCAACTACTTCGGTGATCTTGAACTCGGCCTGACACATTTTTCCGGGACGTCGCGGGAACCGCGGTTCCAGTTAGAGCTTGTAACCGATGCGCTAGGAGTACCTGTCGATGGCTATCTCATCCCGGTCTATGATGTTATCGATCAGACCGGTCTGGATGCCCAGTACTTTATTGGTGATTGGGCATGGAAACTGGAAGCTATTTCCCGAAGTGGACAGGGTGATAGATTTTCAGCGGCGACATTTGGTTTCGAAAAAACCTTTGTGGGTGTCTTCGGTGGCCGAAGCGATCTCGGTGTCGTAGCGGAATATCTCTACGATGATCGTGGTGATGAGGCGCCGGTGATCGGAGAGGATGATGTCGCACTGGGATTCCGCTATACCTTCAATAACCCCGCGGACACGACGGCTCTGCTGGTCTGGCTCTACGATCTGGATTCGGATGAGTACCTGATGACGCTGGAGGCCAGTAGTCGCATCGGTGCATACTGGAAGCTGATTCTCGAAGCGTCGATTTTCAGCAACGGCGATGCGACCATGGATGATCTGCCTTCTGTCCTGTCAGCATTTGCCGATCCGGAGTCCGAACTTGGACTATTTCAGGATGAGGACTTCGTCAAGTTAGAATTGACCCGATATTTTTAGGTTTAGAACAATATGGAAGAGACCCTCTCAGAACTGGAGCGACTGCTGGCAAGACCTGATGTGATCTGGGTGTTTCTGGTAGTTGTCATTACCCTTTTTGCAAACTACCTGGCCCGGCGTTTGTTGTTGCAGTTGGAAAAGCAGACCTCCAGAACCGACACGGTCTGGGATGACGCACTGGTCCGCAGTGCCCGCAAGCCCCTCGCCTGGTTGATCTGGGCGCTGGGTGTCGCCTGGGCTGCAGAGATTGTCGCCGCGGGTACGGAATCAGTGCTGTCAGCGATGATCGATCCGACCAGGTTCGTTGCCGTAGTGGGACTACTGGCCTATTTTCTCTATCGTTTTGTCTCCGAGGCAGAACATGTCTTTATTAGGAATGGCGCCGACATTACCACCGCTAATGCGGTCGCCAAGCTGCTGCGCGTTTCGGTCATTATTACGGCAACCCTCATGGTGTTGCAGACACTTGGTGTCAGCATCTCGGGTGTTCTCGCCTTCGGTGGTATAGGCGGCATTGCCGTCGGCTTTGCCGCGAAGGATCTACTGGCCAACTTCTTTGGAGGCCTGATGGTCTATCTTGATCGGCCGTTTGCTGTTGGTGACTGGATTCGAAGTCCGGACCGGAATATTGAAGGCACGGTTGAGCAGATCGGCTGGCGTCTCACCATCATCAGAACCTTCGATCAACGGCCTCTGTATGTGCCTAATTCGGTTTTCGCGACCATCTCTCTGGAAAACCCGTCCCGAATGCACAATAGGAGGATCTTCGAGACCATCGGTCTGCGCTACGACGATGCTGCCAAAGTGCAGGACATTGTCGATGAAGTTCGAACTATGCTCTCCGAGCATCCGGATATCGACACCGGCAGAACTTTGATCGTCAACTTCAATGCCTTCGGTCCATCCTCATTGGACTTCTTCGTTTACACCTTCACCAAGACGACCAACTGGGTTGAATATCACGGCATTAAGGAAAGGGTTCTATTGCAGATCTTCAACATCATCGACGGACATGGTGCCGAAATCGCGTTTCCAACTCAGACTCTGCACATGGCTGAACCGGAACAGCCTTGAGCGTTTTTTGGCGTTCATGGACAGCCTTGAGCGTTTTTTGGCGTTCATGGACAGCCTTGAGCGTTTTTTTGCGTTCATGGACAGCCCTGAGCGTTGTTTGGCAAGACTGTGCGGGACCTGAACGAGGTAAGTGGGGAATGCAGTTCTTAGACGTCAATAGACAGCCTTGAGCGTTACTTGGTAAAGCCGTGAGGGACCTCAAAGAGGTAAGTGGGGAATGCAGTTCTTAGACGTCAATAGACAGCCTTGAGCGTTGCTTGGCAAGACTGTGCGGGACCTGAACGAGGTAAGTGGGGAATGCAGTTCTTAGACGTCAATAGATAAGGTAGACTAGCCGCGTCAACAAGTACTTGAGGATCTTATGTCAAATCTGCTTTTCTATCAGAAGCCTGTTCCACTCAACAAGAACGATCACAAAGACAAGAAGATCCGTTCAGGTGGGCGCGACTTTAGTTTTGCGAGTAAGACCAACTCGGTCATTCTGGCGGGTGTGGAATTCAGTGAAGCTGGCAAGGAGTACCCGATTGTATTTGCCCAGGCAGGTGAGGCGGTTATTCCGGTAGCGCTACTGGGATTGCGTAACGAAGATAACCTCTATGTCGATGAGGATGGCAGCTGGGATGCGCGTTATGTTCCGGCATTCGTTCGTCGATATCCCTTCGTTTTGGCGGAAACCGGCGAGGAGAACCAACGGGTTGTGTGTATCGATGAGGCTTTCGAAGGTTTCAACGATGATGAGGGTGAACCTTTATTCGAAGGTGATGAAACGACACAAATTTTGCAGCAGGCCATGGATTTTCTGGAGGAATACCAGAAGCAGTATGTGCGAACGGAGGCTTTCGTAAAGCGTTTGAAGGATAACGATCTTCTGATGGCGCTGAATGCCAAAGTGGATATGGTTGACGGCCAGCAGTTCGGATTGACAGGGCTGCTCGCAGTCGATGAACGAAAATTGCTGCAGCTACCCGATGACAAAGCGCTGGAGCTGTTCAGGTCGGGCGAATTATCCTGGCTCTACTGTCATTTAATGTCGCTCGGATGTATGGGGCGACTGATAGATCGTATGGGTAAGCGGGGCCCTGTTTCTGCTGAAGAAAAGGAAGAGAAGGCGCCTGAGCCCAAGGCGAAGGCAAAAGCGAAAGCCAAGAAGTGACACGATGCAGTTATGTTGAAGGCGAAGCCTGAAGCATCTCATCCCGGTCCTTCGCATCCAAGGTCCTTCGAAGTATGGTTATTCTAAATTACCCGGGTCGTACACGACTGAAGAACCTCGTGTCCTGCATGATCCCGGTTCAGCCTTCGACTTCAGGATGACGCTGTACTTCAAACCGGTTGATCCTGACAATCACACCAAAAAGAGGATGGTCAAGGTAGTGCAGTTCGTTGCTGCGCATCCTTCGTGACTGCACCATCTGGTGTGTTCGTGCTGGGAAGTATTGCCCCCGCTGCCTTTCTACATCAACCAGGTCGGCGTAGGCTTCCAACATCTCATCATTTAGAGATGAGTCGATACCTGTGAGGAAGGGATTGGCACTGCCTCCCCTCGGTTCAAAATGGGTATACCACAGGTCGGTCTGTACATGCAGATAGCGGGATCGAGTGAAAGACAGCGTTCCCTCGATTTCGTACCTGTCATCATATCGCTGACCTGTCTGCATCATCACCGGTGTTGGCTCGTTGTCGATGGGCTGCAGCCAGGAATAGTGACCGAGTACGTCGAATCTTGACGATCGGTTCAGGCTGCGCAGGATGTTGTGCAATGATGATTCGTCATCAGTTCTTGAAAACGCCAGTGTCCCGGGAGAAAAAGGGTCTGCTTCAGGTAGTGCCTGAGGGACGGGATTTCCGGTAATTTCGGGTTCAGCTTCAGCCTCTATGGCCGGATCGGTTGCTGACTCGATTTCTGCTTCTTCTGGAGGTTCCTCGCTAACGCCGGTAATGGCTTCGATCACACGTTGATTACGATCAGACTGACTTTGGCTCTCGAATAGAAATTCGTCACTACCGAGTATCGGCACCTGATCTTCTGGCTTCTTCAGTTCAGGAATCTCGTCAAGCTGCTCAAGCTGGGAGAGTTTGAACGGGCGCGGTTCTGTCACCGAGATGACATTGACAGGGTAACTGGGTTCGGCGTCAGGCCAACTTTCTTCATCCAGATCGGTGCGCCTCGGTTTAAACAGAATAACGTCAACCCGGTACCAGTTTTCAAGCTTCTCCTCAGCCTGAAGCGGTTCATGGTTCATTACAGTCAGTAACAGACAACCGCTCAGTGTCAGAAATTTGTTCAGAGGGTTCTCAACTCGCAATGGCAACGCGCTTTTTCTCCAGTCGATCCAGCAGGCGTTCGACCTTGGTGAATCGTGTTTCGATCTTTTCCATCTTATCATCGATAAGCAACTGGTTGGCGGTGGCGAGTCTAAAGCGATGGGGTTCAGACTGTACCAGTTCGACGATGGAGCCTGGGTCGACGGTTGTTTCCTGATCGAACTCGATCTTGCCTCCCAGTTCACCGGCATCGAGTTTCTTGATGCCGAGATTGGCAGCCTTCAGTTTGAGGACAGTGATTCTAAAAAGAGCCTTCACCGATTCCGGCAGCAAACCGAACCGATCGATCATCTCCACCTGTAGCTCTCGCAACTGTTCGTCGGTTTCAGCATTGGAAATTCGTTTGTAGAGCACAAGGCGCATGTGTACATCGGGCAGATAGTCGCCGGGGATGAGCGCCGGAATATGCAGGTTGATTTCAGTGCTCTCCTTCAGTGGTCGATCGAGGTTGGGGGTTTTGCCGTCCCTGATGGCATTGACCGCCCGGTCCAGCATCTCCATATAGAGGGAATACCCTATGGTTTGCAGATTACCGGTCTGCTCGTCGCCAAGGAGTTCCCCTGCACCACGAATCTCGAGGTCATGAGTGGCAAGGATGAATCCGGCGCCGAGATCCTCGGCATCTGAAATGGCCTCCAGACGCTTTACAGCGTCCGCCGTCATCATCTTTCGGTTAGGCGTCAGCAGGTAGGCGTACGCCTGGTGGTGGGAACGGCCGACCCGTCCTCTCAACTGGTGAATCTGGGCGAGGCCAAACTTGTCTGCACGATCCATGATAATGGTATTGGCGTTGGGGATGTCGATGCCGGTTTCAATGATAGTTGTGCAAACCAAAACATCGGCTCGTTTGTGGTAAAAGTCCGACATTACCTGTTCCAGCTCGCGTTCACGCATCTGACCGTGACCTATGGCGATCGTTGCCTGGGGCACAAGTTCGTTCAGCTTGTCAGCGGTGTTCTCGATGGTACTAACTTCATTGTGCAGATAATACACCTGCCCGCCCCGCATCAGTTCTCGCTGAATGGCTTCACGGATCTGACCGTCATTGCGTTGACGAACAAAAGTTTTGATGGAGAGTCGTTTGGCTGGTGGTGTGGCAATGATGGAAAGATCGCGCATACCGGACATGGCCATGTTGAGCGTTCGAGGGATGGGTGTTGCCGTGAGGGTCAGGATATCGACTTCGGCACGCAGGGATTTAAGTTTTTCCTTCTGGCGGACACCGAACCGATGTTCCTCATCGATTATGAGTAGACCGAGATTCTTAAATTCGAGACCTTCCTGAATGAGTGCGTGGGTGCCGATAACAATATCGAGGCTGCCAGTACGCATTAGTTCTGTTACCGCACGCTGCTCCTTCTTTGTCTTGAACCGTGAAATGGAATCGATGTTGATGGGCCAATCAGCGAATCGGTCCTTGAAAGTTACCGAGTGCTGCTGTGCAAGCAGTGTTGTCGGCACCAATATCGCGACCTGTCTTCCCGCCTGCACAGCCAGGAATGCTGCGCGCATAGCGACTTCCGTCTTGCCGAAACCAACGTCACCGCAGATAAGTCGGTCCATGGACTTCTCTGCAGTCATGTCGGCAACCACGCTGGTAATGGCAGACTCCTGGTCTGGCGTTTCCTCAAAAGGGAAGGTGCTTGCAAACTGTTCGTAGCTGTTGTCGGGCAAGGGGTAGGCGAAACCGGATTTAGCCTCCCGTCTGGCATATATGTTGAGCAGCTCAGCCGCGACATCGTGGATCTGTTCAGCAGCCTTGCGTTTGGCTTTTTGCCAGGTTTCGCCCCCCAGCTTGTGTAGTGGCGCCAGACCTTCCTCGGCTCCGGTATATCGAGAGATCAGGTGCAAGGAAGAAACAGGCACATAAAGTTTCGCTTCGTCCTGGTATACCAGTGTTAGGAATTCGGTTTCCTGCTCGTCGATGGTGAGGCTCTGCAGTCCCTGGTATCGGCCAACGCCGTGGTCGATATGAACGACTGGTGCGCCGACATTGAGTTCCGTCAGACTCTTGATGGCCAGTTCGGCGAAGTTCTCCCGCTCCCGTTCCCGGCGCCGTTTCTGCAGTACCCTCTCACCAAAGAGCTGCTGCTCGGTAATCATGGCGAAGTCGAGCCTGGCCAGACTGCGTTCCAGCGGAGCAACAGCAATGCTGAGTCCGTTTGTACTGTCCAGGAACTCGTGCCAGCTGTTCTCAATCGTGGCGTTGATGCCGTGACGTGTCATCAGTTCGTCGATCACCTCACGTCTGCCATTCGATTCGGCAACGATCAGAAGCCGATGCCGGCCTTCAGCGACAAAACTCTGGAGCGCACCGAGGGGGTGCTGGGCTCGGTCCTGCACGGCAAGATCCGGCAGCGTTGAATAGTCGAATTGGTGATGACTGTCTTGGCGGTCTTCATGGAAATCCACCCTGGGGTAGCTCTTCAGTCTGGCATAGAGTTCATCTTTGGCCAGAATGATGTCCCGCGGCGGCAAAATCGGCCGCTGTATATCATGACGAAGGCTCTCGTAGCGCTCCAGTGCCTCCTGCCAGTACTGATCGATGTGTGACTCGATCTCATCACAAAAAACAAGAGTGTTCTCCGGCAGATAGTCGAAGAAGGTTGCAAGTTCGTCGAAAAATAGTGGCAGGTAATACTCGATCCCAGCGGGAGACCGGCGCTCAGAAATATCCCGATAAAGGGGGCTCTCTCTTGTATTGCTGCGGGAGGCATCGCCGTGAAAGCGCTCAAACCACTGGTTCTGGAATTGTTTGATGGCGCCATCTGTCAGTGGGAACTCCCTGGCCGGCAGCAGCGAGATGGCATCGACCTGATCGACAGATCGCTGGGTTTCAGGGTCGAAAGTCCGCAGCGAATCAATCTCGTCATCAAAAAGATCAATTCGGTAGGGTAGATTCGATCCCATGGGAAAGATATCCATAATGGCGCCGCGAACCGCATATTCACCGTGCTCAAAGACCGTATCGACGGACCGGTAGGCTGTTCCCTGCAGCTTCCGTCGCATTTGCGCGATATCGAACTTCTGTCCTGCCTCCAGGACCAGACTGCTGCCAAGGATGAACTCCGGGGGAGCCATACGCTGGATGATGGTTGTTGCCGGTATGACTAGAATGCCGCGGTCAATCACGGCCAACTGGTTCAATACATCGAGACGTTCGGAAATGATGTCCTGGTGCGGTGAAAAACTGTCGTAAATCAGTGTTTCCCAGTCGGGCAGATGCAGAATGGGCAGCGTATCGCCCAGAAAGAAACTGAGTTCTCTTTTCAGTCTCTGCGCCCCGGCAGTATCGGCAGCTATGACCAGCGTAACGCCTTCGTGATGCGTGATGGCCTCACTAATTGCGTGTGTAGCGGCTGCGCCAGGTAGGTTCGACCAGTGGCGACGGTCGCCTGGCTTTCTTGGTAGTTCTACTGCGGTCATGGTCTGGTCTAAGTCTCCTTTACAGGCAATATAAGGCTACCTGTTACATGCAAGGCGAGGCGAAAATGGGTGAAAGAGCGGAGTTTACACGTAGTAAATGACCATCTTGAACCCTATTTCAACGCAGAGCTGCACTCACAGGAAACTTTTCAACTATCATCGGCCTATGGGAAGCTTCTCTCAAGGTCGGATCATTGTCTCGCTGGTTCTCATCCTGCTCGGGGTTAGCGTTGGCCTTTTCACAGGCTACTACCTCTGGTTTGAACCATCGACTGAATCCTTTGCTGCCGTACCAGGTAAACAGAGGGTGATTGAAGTTCCGTCAGAAGCTCAGCCACCAAACGAACCACCAGCTCTATTTAAATCACTTGAAGCGGATATTATTGAACTGGTGGGTCGCCGGCGCTATGCCGATGCCCTTGAAAAACTCGTCGAACTGGATCTCCTGGCAGCGAGCACAAAGGAAATAGCGCAGGTTTCCTCTTTGCTTGAAGAGGCAGTGAAGTTACGTGCTGTGCAACTGGAATCACGCGGGCGGCTTGCTGATATAGATGCGCTTTATGAATCGCTGACGTTCAATATGCCCGAGCGGGCGGAATATTTCCTCCTGCTGGCTGAGCACCGCATTCGCATGGGAACGCCTGAGACGGCACTGCCGGTACTCGCTCAGATCGAGAACCACCATCAATTGGGTGGGCATGTGCGCGAACTGATCGGGACGTTGACTAAAGAGCCTGAATCGCCACCTCTTGCCTCTGTGTCACTGACTCGCAGACGCGATCAATATCTGGTTGATGTGACTATCGATCACAATTATAGCGCTACATTGATGATGGATACCGGCGCATCCACCACGATTTTGACACCCGCTTTGATCAGTCGGCTTGGTTATCGGTCAGGCGCCAGAGAATCCAGGTTTTCGACCGCAGGCGGCCCGGTAACAGCGCCATTGATCGAAATAGAGTCCGTTGCCTTGGCTGATGCCGAAGTGAGTCCGTTGACTGTTGGCGTGCTGGATCTGACCACTAACAAAGTTGACGGCCTGCTTGGCATGGATTTTCTTTCGCAGTTCGACTGGGTAGTCATCCATGAACAGGACATGCTCGTACTGAGAGCCCTGAAACCCGGTTGATCTGTCGCTATTCTGTTGAATATTGCAGTGCAAAAAACGATAATACCGCAGCAGTCTGCAGGCCGCCTCGCGGCCAAAGAACTGCTAGCGCCAGAAACAAAGAATTATTGACAGAACTAACTTCCAGACCGACCCCAAGATAGGAGCAATTCGTGGCTAAACCCGGACTTGATGGTGTTTTTGCTGATTTCAAGGAGCGAGAAGCCCTCGCCGAAGCGATGATACCCATGATAGGAGGGCTCTACCGCCGTAATGTTGTTATCTATATTCACGGTGTGCCGCTCTACAATCAGTCTGTGATCGATTTGATGAAGGCGCATCGGTTCGTTCGACAGATTGAACAGAATGAGATGTCGGAATTCGAGACTCACCCGATGCTCGAGGTTCTGTGCCGACTGGATTTGGGTCCGGCTCATATCGATATCGGCAAGCTGACCTCGAACTATATGGACGATGATCAGGGCTTGTCCGTTCAGGCTTATGTGGAAAGAGAGTGTGTCGCGATCCTCGGACGCCACGATACAGTTTCACACGAGCCCCGTGATGTGGTCGTTTACGGCTTCGGCAGGATTGGCCGCCTTGTGACCAGACTCCTGGTAGAAAAGGCAGCAGGTGGTCAAAATCTGGTGCAAAGGGCCGTTGTCCTGCGGCCGCCCAAGAATCCGGTCGAGGATCTGAATAAGCGCGCCAGCCTGTTGCGCCGGGACTCGGTTCACGGATCCTTCAACGGAACCATCCGTGTCGATGAGGAAAACCACGTTCTCATCTGTAATGGCAATGTCATTCGATTTATCTATGCGACCGACCCGGCTGATATCGACTACACGCAGTACGGTATTAAGAAAGCTCTGGTGATTGATTCCACAGGTGTCTGGCGGGATCGTGAGGGCCTGGAGAGGCACCTCAGTTCGAAAGGTGTCGCTAAAGTGTTGTTGACCACTGCGGGCAAGGGAGATATCAAGAATATTGTTTCGGGCGCCAATTCCGATTTGTTGGAAGAGGAAGACTCGATAGTTGCCGCGGCATCGTGCACAACCAACGCTATCGTGCCCGTACTCAAGTGCATAAACGATCACTTCGGTATTGTTCGTGGCCACATGGAAACCGTGCATGCCTATACCGACGATCAGAATCTGCATGACAATACGCACAGCAAGGAACGTCGTGGTCGTTCAGCAGCCCTCAATATGGTGCTGACGGAAACCAATGCCACCAAGTCCATCGGTAAGCTGCTGCCGGAACTCGATGGCAAGCTAACCGGTAATTCAATTAGAGTGCCGGTTCCCAATGTATCCATGGCCATCCTGAATCTGACAATCGAAAGGGACACGACCGTTGAAGAGGTCAATGAGTTTCTTCGAGATGTGTCGTTGAACAGTGCGATGAGCCGACAAATTGATTACACAGTTTCCAGTGAAGTTGTTTCTACGGATTTCATCGGTAATCGGCACGCGGGTATTATTGATTCGCATGCCACCATAGTTCAGGGATCTCAGGTCATTCTATATGTGTGGTATGACAATGAATTCGGTTATTCCTGTCAGGTTGTTCGCGTCGGTCAGAAAATGGCGGGCGTCAGATATCCGATCATTCCGGCTCAGCCGGTCACTGGAGAATCGGCTGATAAGGAAGTAGCTCCTTTGAAGGTGGCGCAATAGGTGCGTTAGCACTATAATTAGCGCCGATTTTTAGTGGTAGATTTGCCTTGGGTTTCCCAAACTTTGTTGATCTTCGGCTTTCATCCAAATTTTGTAGTTTAAAGGCGTTGTCAGGAAGGCATGATTAAGATTAAACGCGGGCTCGATTTGCCAATCAGCGGGAGTCCTAAGCAGGAAATTGAAGGCAGACCAGAGATTAGGCAGGTAGCGCTGGTCGGCTACGACTACCCTGGACTCAAGCCCACCATGGCCGTGCGCGAAGGCGACCGGGTCAAGGCGGGTCAGCTGGTCTTTACTGATAAAAAGACCGACGGGGTTAAGTACACAGCCCCCGCAGCGGGGACGGTTGCGGCCATAAACCGCGGTGCCAAGCGGGTATTCGAATCCATCGTCATCGAAATCGACGGCGACGACACTGAGACTTTTGCCAGCTATGCCGCCGACGAACTGCGAGCGCTGCCGAGAGACAAAGTTGTCGAGAATCTGGTTGAAAGCGGCCAGTGGACAGCGCTTCGAACACGACCTTTCTCCAAAGTACCGTTGCCGGATCAGGTACCGGCGGCGATTTTCGTGACCGCGGCAGACACAAGGCCGCTGGCTCCAGATCCTGCACTCTGGATTACTGAGCAGTCCGCTGCCTATCTTGCCGGAATCGATGTGCTCTCCTGTCTGACAGAAGGACCCACCTATATCTGCTCGATGAAAGAGGCCGATCTGCCTCGTTCCGACAACAAGAAAGTACGGCATGAAGAATTCTCTGGACCTCATCCGGCGGGTAATGCGGGTACTCATATTCACTTTCTGCATCCCGTCCACACCGAAAGAAGCGTCTGGTATGTCGGCTATCAGGATGTGATTGCCATCGGCCATCTCTTTATGAGTGGTGAGCCTTATTTTGAAAGAGTGATCTCTATTGCCGGTCCTTCTGTCACTGAACCCAGGGTGGTACGGACAAGGCTCGGTGCGGATATTTCCGAACTCACTGCGGGCTGCCTCAAAGAACTCAACAACCGGGTTATCAGTGGCTCAGTACTGGATGGTCGAACCTCATCAGGCGGCACGGCGTATCTGGGGCGATATCATCATCAGGTTTCTGCTTTGAAAGAAGGTACCGATCGTGAGCTGCTTGATTTTGTGGCGCCGGGATTCAAAAAATTCTCACTCACCCGGACTTTTGCATCAGCTTTCCTTGGCAGAGATACCTACGATCTGACCACATCAACTGGTGGCAGCGCCCGTTCGATCATCCCATTCGGCACCTATGAACAGGTTATGCCGCTCGATATCTTGCCAGTGCAGCTATTGCGCTCGCTGGTAGTTGAAGACTTCGATGCATGCATTGAGCTCGGCTGCCTGGAACTGGATGAAGAGGATCTGGCGTTGTTAACCTTTGCCTGTCCCGGAAAATACGAATACGGACCCTACTTGCGGCAGATGCTGACGCGAATTGAGGCGGAGATCTGATGTTTTTAAGAGATATGTTGGACAAGGTCGAGCCACACTTTGAGAAGGGTGGCCGACTGGAAGATTATTACGTTGTTTTCGAGATGGTCGATACGATTTTCTATACGCCCGGTGAAGTGACTGCGAGCGCGTCCCACGTCAGGGATGCAATTGATCTCAAGAGGTTGATGGTAACTGTCTGGTTGTGTGCATTTTTACCAATGTTTGCTGGTATGTATTACGTTGGTCTGCAGGCCAATATTGCCATGGATCAAATGGGTGTTGAGAGCCTTGCCGGATGGCGTGGCTGGATTGTAGAACTCATTGCTGGATACGATGCCAACAGTTGGTGGGACTGTATCATCTATGGTGCAGTGTTCTATGTACCCATTTATTTCGTCACGTTTGCGGTTGGTGGGCTCTGGGAAGTCTTCTTCGCGCTTAAAAGAGGCCATGAGATTAATGAAGGTTTTTTTGTTACCAGTATCCTGTTTTCACTTATTGTTCCTGCGACAATTCCACTCTGGCAGGTTGTACTAGGTATATCTTTTGGTGTTGTCATCGGCAAAGAGATTTTTGGCGGTACCGGTAAGAACTTTCTCAACCCG
>JABHYO010000081.1 GCA_018656865.1 Gammaproteobacteria bacterium
CATCTTCTCGATCATTGGGGTCATGATCACGCTTGGGAAGACACAGTTGGCCCTGATGCTGTAGCGGCTTTGCTGGCAGTGCACCGCTGCATGCGAAGTCATGGTTCGGATCGCACCTTTACAGGCGCCATAGGCGAAAGCCATGTGGTAGCCCATAAGCGCTGTCGTCGACGCGATGTTGATGATTGAACCCATCTTGCCATTCTGCTTGATCGTATCGACGCCGTATTTGATGCCAAAATAGGCGCCGTCCATATGTATTCGCTGATGGAGACGGTACTGCTCCCAGGTAGTGCTCTCGAGATCCGCTGGAATATACATTCCGGCGTTGTTAACCAGAACGTTGAGTTCGTCAAAGTGATCCAGAGTCTGCTTGATGACACGCTGCCACTGATCATCCTCAGCGACATCATGTTCCAAAAAAATCGCCCCGTTACCTGCAGCATGCGCTGCTTCTTCGCCATTCTCCTTGCTGATGTCAGTAATGACGACTTTCGCGCCTTCCGATGCAAGTGCAATGGCGTCGGCTCGCCCAAGACCCGAACCACCACCCGTCACCAGGCACACTTTGTCCTGAACTCTTCCCATTTTTACAACCTCCAAATCAATATTAGTATCTACACGTCAGCCTAAATTAGGCTCAAGCCGATAGCAATCAGCATCAACCTGTGAAATACACCAACACCCCTATCGCGTTACACTAGCGGCCGCGCCTGCCCGCTGAACGAACGGCGGGTTGAATTAGGAGGAATTCAATGACCAACTTTACAAGCCCAACCGAGTATCTACTGACAAACCTTGAGAATGAGGTTTTAACAATCACGCTCAATCGCCCGGAGGCGATGAACGCCTTACGCCCGGAAATGCTGGATGGCATCAGGGAGCTTGTATCGCAGGTGGAAGATGATAGCGATGTCGCCGTGGTTGTAATCGAGGGTGCGGGCCGCGCCTTTTCAGCCGGCGTCGATCTCAAAGTGCTGCAGGGCATTGATCCGAAGGCTGGAAAAATCGGTGATGTCTTTGACAAGCCTGCAGCCGCAGCATGGGATGAGTTGCGTCGCTGTCGTTGTCCTGTAATCGCCAAGGTGCACGGGGCCTGTTTTACCGGGGCGTTGGAAATGGCGTTGCATTGTGACTTTATATTCACAACAGTCGATACAAAATTTGGGGATACCCACGCGAAGTTTGGTTTACGGCCGACCTGGGGTATGTCACAGACTCTGGCACAGGCGATCGGTGTGCGCAGGGCTAAAGAAATGTCATTTTCAGCGCGTACAGTGCTTGGCGATGAAGCCGTGCAACTCGGCATTGCCAATACCGCCGAGGCGGATAAAGCCACGCTGGATGAGGCCGTCAAAGGACGTGCAGCCCAGATTGCGTCAAATTCACGAGCGGCCGTTTCCGCATTCAAAGACCTCTACAGCCTGGCGCAGACCGGATTGTCGATAGATCAGGCATTGATCGCTGAACTCGACCGGGAATACCCGGCGATTGTCGACACCAACGAGCGCCTGGCAGGGTTCAAATAGGAATCAGTGTGATAACGCTTAGGGACGCTTAGTAACACGTAGTAACGCGAAGGAATGCGAAGGAATGAGAGCACCGGCCGATTGCACCAATATTTGCATCTAGAGCAGATGTCAAGAAAATACCCTATATAAATCAATTATATAGAGGGGGTTCTATTATTGAGAATGTGCTGCCTATACCACAGTTTCACACGACCGTGTGCGGCGATATTCCACAATATTTTGCACACTGAGCGGCTTCTTTTCGATTTTCGGACGGCAAATCTGTTGTTGGACCACACAACGAGCGGATCAATGTGGATGACTCTTGCTATTCATAGTTAGTCAATTTTATTGACATTTGGTGCTTGCAGTTCAATATTTGTAGGGCTAGAGACGGCAGTACTAGAAAACTTAGGAGAATACAGAAGGCGTAAAGGCACGAATCACAAACTAGGCATAAAAATATTTCGGTGTTTTATTTGAAATCCATGCCCAAAGCCTTAGGTAGTCACTTAGAAAATAGAGACAATAAGGGGGAAGGGATGAAATTACATCCAAAGGGATACTGTGCCCAGTTTGTATCAGTAATTGTATTGTCCACTGCAACTGCAGTTTCAATACCAGTTCTTGCGGCCGAAGGGCTATCGATTGAAGAGATCGTCGTTACGGCCCGAAAGAGGGAGGAATCCGTTCAGGATGTCCCCCTCGCCATGACGGCACTGAAAGTCCAGCTACAGGACTCAACAGTCCGAAATCTGGCAGACCTCGACGGCTATATGCCGAACATGCAGATTGGTGAGAATAGCGGGCGTGCCCGAGGTACCGCCATTTCAATTCGGGGTGTTAACGCTTCAGAATTCACCGATAAATCACATGACTCTCCGATCGCGGTATCACTCGACGGCGTCTTCTTCGGTACCAACTCCGGTCGAAATGTAGAGAATTTTGACCTGGAACGTATCGAGGTTCTGCGTGGTCCGCAGGGAACCCTGTTCGGCAAGAATACGGTGGGTGGTGTAATTAACGTCATTCGCACCAAGCCCACTGGCGAGCTTGGCGGTAAAGTCAGACTGACCATGGGTGAAGACGGTCAACAGGAAATTCGTGCGCTACTCAATTTCCCGGTCACCGAGACGCTGGCTGCAAAAGTCTTCTATACCGATCTGGCTTATGACGGTTACATGAAGAACACCTTCCTTGGCACAGATGGACCTGAAAAGGACTATCAGAACTTTGGGCTAACACTGTTCTGGACGCCATCGGATCGATTTGATGCACTCCTGACGGTAGAACGCTACGAGGACGACAGTGATCTGGGTGCTTTTGCCAATTACAACGTGGCACCTGGCCAGCTTCCGGCACCACCCGCTGGTTCGCTTGCTCAGGATCTGAGTGGCGGAACCCTCTCGTGTGCTGTTTACGGTTTTTGTCGGAACGACCCCAACAGCATCACCGACGAATACGATACAAATACGACCAATCCGGGTCAGTACCGCAACGATGTCATTTCACTGAACATGAATTACCAGATTAACGATAATCTGAACATCGTATCGGTCTCCGCATGGCACGATACACCTTACGAGGATTACGAAAACGAACTTGATGGCTCGGCTGATGAGGGCATCCTGATCGACAATGACAACGTCTACGAACAGTTCACTCAGGAGATCAGGCTGGAAGGCACCTACGGTAAACTTGATTTCGTGGCCGGCTTCTATTACCTGGACACTGAATATGATCAGTACTGGGATACCCATGAGAATTTCTGGGCAAGGATACTTCCGGATCTTGTGAACAATACCCCGCTTGCTCCGGGTTTCGGTTTTGTTGAACTGTGTCTCACGGGTGGCCTTGGCAATATCAAGTGCGATCAGGGCGTACCGTTTGGTGGACCGGGTCTGGGCGAGAAGTTTGTCCAGAAGCTGTGGCAGGGTCAGGAGACCCAGTCAACGGCTTTCTTCTTGCATGCTGACTACCAGTTAAACGAGAAATGGATGCTCACAGCGGGCGTACGCTATACCGATGAAGAGAAGGATTTCCACGGCGGTCAGGCCTATATGACGCCGCTGAGTCGTAACCACATCTGGAACTTTGACGTGGACTACGATGACAGGGCAGGCATTTCTCATCTCTCGAACGATTGGCAGGAAACCTCAATCAAGCTGGGGCTTTCCTACCACTACAGCGAAGACATCATGTTTTTCGGTTCCTACTCTGAAGCTTTCAAGAGCGGCGGGTTCTTTGGACGTAACCAGAACACGGGTGATTTCGAAAGAAACCAGTACGAGCCTGAATTCGCTGAGTCCTATGAAATTGGCATGAAGGGTCAGTTCTTCGAGAACCGTGTGCAGTTCAACACGTCTGTCTTCTACAACAATTTTGAAGACAAGCAGGATTCCAATGTTGTACTGGATCCCACGACACAAACCGTCGCAACGGTCTGGGAGAATATCGGTGGTATCGATTACACCGGCGTGGATATGGAACTCCAATGGATCGTGAGTGAAAACCTGGAAATCTTTGCTACAGCCGGCTGGCTCGATGCGGAGTACGATGGGTTCCTGTCGCACAACTTTGTACCGGTTGACCAGCAGGCAACGACACCAAAGCAGAATGTTGATTTTCTAACGCCCAAACGGGCGCCGGAGACAACCTTTGGTTTCGGGGGCACATATACTGCCCAGGTAGGTCCGGGCGAACTGGCTCTGCACATGAAGTGGAACTTCATTGACGATCTGGAGACAAGTACCTACAACACACCAGGTACTGATGCGGATGCTGTCGATTATCTGAATGTAACCGCTTCATATAGCTGGGAAAAATGGAAAGTCTCGGTGTACGGCAACAATCTTGGGGATGAGCAGTTAGAGGTTCCCCAATTCCTCGTTCTACCATTCTTTGCCTGGAGTTCTGTTACACCAGGTCGTCAGTATGCTGCAGAGATTGAGTATGTCTTCTGATCTGCTGCGCTGTTAAGAGAACCATGTCTTTGGTCGTGCCGCCTCGCAAGAGGCGGCATTGCCAATGTCTTCCAAACAATTTTTAATACAACGTCTTTAAGCAGCCACTGTCTTTAAGCAGCCACTCTTAGCAGAGAAGGTGCTTTGTGGTGGGCAAGGTCAAGTCACCTTGGATCATCGAAAGGTCATCAATCCCCACGCCTTGGAAACAGCTTCATTCGAAGCCAATCCAGCAATGTGTTGCTGGAGAGAACAACTTCATCGATGCTATCCATTTGCTGTTGCAGTTGGGTCGGGTTTTCAAAAAGCTTGGCCCGGGTGATCAGTTCCCTGTCAGAATCCAATGGCTTGATGACCCTGGCAGGATTACCGGCAGCAATAACATTTGCCGGTATGTCGCTTGTGACAATGCTGCTGGCACCGATCACACTGTTCTCGCCAATGGTGACACCTTTGCAGACCGTTGCGCCATCGCCGATCCAGACATTGTTTCCCAGGGTAACCGGCCGTGTCAGGCCGACGACCTGGTTTCGGTTATAGATATCGTGCCAATCTGCATCGGTAATGTAAGCACCGGCTGCAAACATGCAGTTGTCACCGATGGTGACGGTTGTAGCTGAATCGAAGCGGCAACCGGGGCAGACCAGCACATTATTTCCGAGGCGAATGTTTCCCTGGTGATCGTTGAACTGCCAGGTGGAGAAAGACACTTTCCTGTCTGGATCACTGATCACATGCAGATTGTTTCCTGCTGATATGTTCCTGCCATGCACGTTGACATTCCACGGTTTGAGTATCATTGGGTTCTCACCCAGGGACTCGAAGTGCGGGCTAAGTCTTTGTTGTACGTACCAATGTTCAAGCGCGCCGAAAGCGCGTTTTAACCAGAGGGGGCGATGGTCAGAAATCATAATACTGGTGAGATCTGGAAAGTTTTGCAGTGTATCAGTTGATTGGAGTATTGTTCGAAGGTTTTTCAGGTAAGAGAGAGCATTGGACGCACTGGAAGCATTGCATTCGAGGAACTCGTCAGCCCGTTTAAGCGGTACGGTGAGGCAGGTGGCTCTCGATCATATTATCAGAGCCGGATTGAGGGCACCTGATCATGGTCAGCTCAGACCCTGGCGCATTCTGGTGATTGAAGGCGAAGGTCGGGACAGATTGGGTTTGCTGTTTGCACAGGCCAAACTGACATCGGACCCGCACCAGTCTACCGAACAACTTGCGAAACTGAGAGGCAAGCCTCAGCGGGCGCCTGTTATTCTTGTCGTCGTCGCCAGGATTGTCGAGCACCCGAAAGTGCCCGCGGTAGAGCAGATCCTGTCGGCGGGAGCGGTTGCCCAGAACATGCTGGTTGCAGCACATGCGCTGGGTCTGGGTGCCATGTGGCGAACCGGAGAGATGACCTATAACCCAATGGTTCAGAAAGGGTTGGGGCTGGATGAGAATGAGAAGATCGTTGGTTTTATATATCTGGGGGAAAGAGAGGGTCGGCAGAAATCGCTGCCGGATGTCAGCATCGAAGACCACGTCACCAGGTGGTAACAATTACGGTGGCTAACGATTAGTCACTGAGGTAGATGCGATTGGGGGGAGGTTGTAAGTCAGAACATTCCCAGTGGAAGAATTGAGACAGTTGTCTCTGTTTGAGGATGAAACAGATGAGTAAGTTAGCAAGATCAAAAAACGCCATGAGGATTCAGGATCGTCTGATTGACGAATTGATTGGGGTCTGCCGTGGCGTTATCGCCGATGGGGTTATTGACGAATCCGAAGCTATTTTTCTTGGTCAGTGGATTGAAACCCATCGTGAAGTGGCTGATAAATGGCCAGCCAATGTGGTTTATGTCCGTGTTACCGAGATGCTCAAAGACGGTATCCTTTCGTCCGGTGAGCGGGCAGAACTTCTGGATACACTTCGGGATCTGACCGGGGAGGGTTCGCCCCTGCAGGAGCCCAATCAGTCAACTACCCTGCCATTGACCCGACCGGAACCGGATGTCACGTTTCCGGGTAGCACCTTTTGTCTCACGGGAAAGTTTGTCTTTGGCTCGACCCTCGACTGCGAGGAATCTATCGCTGATATCGGGGGGGCTGTAGTCAGCTCGCCGACCCAGGACACGGATTTCCTGGTGATTGGCGAGTTCTGCAGCCCTGACTGGGTGCATACGACTTTCGGGCGCGCTATCGAACGAGCCATCGAGCTGCGGGATCAAGGGCAGAAAATCAAGATAATTTCTGAACGCCATTGGGTTGATGCCATGGCCGCCCACGGCTAAGATGCGCATTCCACCTTGGTCCTCTCGCAATAATTAGTTGCGAACTCCGCCAGGCCCGGAAGGGAGCAACGGTAGCGATGAATTTATGTGCCGGGATGTGGCTAAGGTGGACTTAAATCCATTTCCCGACAGACCATTTCGCAACAGATCATTTCCAAAAACCATTTTTAAAAACTATTTTCAAAAACCATGCCGCAACAGGAATTACAGACAACCCTACAGGAACTCCGGCTCGAACTGGACAAGCTTCATTTTGATCATGAAGCAGGTCGGGATTCCGTGAATAAGTCAGTCGCCGTCCTGGAAGAAAAGCTAAGAGAAGAAAGCTTTATGTCCGGCGATGAGTTTCTGGTACATGAGCTGTCGGATGCGCTGACGCACTTCGAAGAATCCCATCCCCAAATTACCGACCTGCTCGGTCGTGTTTCTGACCTGCTTAGTAAGATGGGGATATAGCTGATCTCGGCGAAGCCGAAATCAGCGAGCGAAAGTGTTTTTAATATTGTGTTATTAGACACAATATTAAAAATCACGGAAGCGAATGGTGAGATCCATCCCCGCCCCATCACGGCAACAAAACACCACCATCCACATCAATCGTCGTACCAGTGAGATAAGAATTAGTCATCGTTAAAATAATGGCGCTTGCGACTTCTTCGGGCTGACCCACGCGACCTAGCGGTATGCTTCGCCCCATGCCTTCCAGGACCTCTGGTTTTTCCTTCAGGTGTTCAAACATGCCGGTTTCGATAAGGCCCGGGGCAACAGCGTTCACCCGTACAGGTGCAACCTCGAGTGCCAGGGCCCGGGTTAAACCCTCAACGGCAGATCCGGTACAGGAAACCGATGACATGCCGGGGTTGCACTTTCGTGCCGGCGTGCCACTGACAAACGTCACCGACCCGGTTTCGGACAGATGGGGGATACCCTGTCTGGCAACATGCGTGTAGCCCCAGAACTTGTTGAATGCTTCTCTGAATTCGTCGTCAGTCTGGTCCATGAAGGGAGCCATGGTGCGGTTTGCGCCGGTTGCCGCAGCAACGATGTGGTCGATAGCTCCAATTGATTCGAACAGCCGGCTCAGTGCTGCGACGTCGTGGATATCCAACTGGCTGAAGTTAATATCAGGAAACTGTTCGGCACAGCTCGTTACCTTGTCTTTTGATCGGCTTGCTGCCCAGACATTGGCGCCCTCTGTTTGCGCCGCAATGGCGGTTGCGAGGCCAATGCCGGAGGTTCCGCCAATAACAACGACGTTTCGATTTTCGAGACTACCCATCTATGCATTCCTGAAGTGAAAGACTGCAGATGATGCAGTGAGTACGGTGGTTTAGTCCAGTGCTTGAGTCCAGTGTCAGGCAGCGTTCAGTGATTGCCAGGCGTTCAGCATCATCTGTATCGACATCATCACCAGCAGCATGCCCATCAGTCTCTCGACCGCGGTTAGACCTCTCTGTCCCAGGATGCGGTTGAGCGGTGTTGCGGCAAGCAGCAGGGCTGCGGTCAGCACCCAGGCGAGAGTAATGCACAGAAACAACATCAGAATTGGTTTATTGGTTGCCATCAACATCAGCACAGCCATGATTGACGGGCCTGCGACTGCAGGTATGGCCAGAGGTACAATCAGCGGTTCGGCGCTGTCGCTGCTGCCAAAAACGCCGTGCTCCGAAGGAAAGATCATTCTGATCGCGATCAGGAACAGGATAATACCACCGGATATGGAGATGGCTTCCTGGGACAGATTGAGTACGTCCAGGATAAAGGGGCCGAAGAAGAGGAAAACCAACAGCGCTACGTACGCGATAACCACCTCACGGAAGGTGATGCTGAGCCGTCGTTCCTGATCCACATGTTTCAGTACCGACAGGTAGACCGGGATATTCCCGAGTGGATCCATGATCAGGAAGAAGATAACGGTCGTGCTGATGATGTCAGAAAGATCCATGTTGCCAGTATGCGGAGAAAAGGGCGCGCATCCTATGCCCGGGTGCGGTGGAATGCAAGGGCCGGTTGTTCTTGAACCCGCATCTGGCATAAGCTTGGATGCCTGTCGGAGGATTGAAATGGATGATCTAGCTTTCTCGGATGCGACAACGCTTGCCGGGAGAATTGCCGCAAAAGAAATCAGTTCGGTTGAGCTGCTTGAGCACTATGTCAGCAGGGTTGAGAAGTACAATCCGGAGATTAATGCGATTGTCTGTCAGCAGCTCGAAAAAGCCCGCAAGAGGGCCGGGGAAGCAGACGAAGCCACCGCTCGCGGGGAGTCGTGGGGGCCGCTGCATGGACTACCCATGACGGTGAAGGAGTCATACAACATAGCTGGCTTACCGACAACCTGGGGTAATCCACTGCTGAAGGACAACATTGCTGAAGATGATGCGGTCGCCTGCGTACGGTTGCAGGAAGCTGGTGCAATCATTTTTGGCAAAACCAATGTGCCGATTCACCTTGCAGATTTTCAAAGCTACAACGACGTTTATGGCACCTGCAACAATCCCCACGATCTGTCCCGTGGCCCTGGAGGATCGAGCGGCGGAGCTGCGGCGGCAATGGCCGCAGGCCTGTCAGGGTTGGAGATGGGTAGTGATATCGGTGGCTCCATCAGGAATCCTGCACACTACTGTGGTGTCTTCGGGCACAAACCGACCTGGGGAATTCTGCCGATCAGGGGACATGCTCTACCAGGTGTTCTGACACCATCAGATATATCCGTTATTGGACCCCTGGCCAGGAGTGCAGAAGATCTGGCCCTGGTCATGGACATTGTAGGCGGTGCCGATGAGATGCATGTCCCTGGTTGGTCACTGGATCTGCCAGTTGCCAAGAGTAGTAACTTTGCGGACTATCGAATCGCTGTCTGGCCTAACGACGAAAGGGCGCCGGTCGATCAGTCGGTGTCAGCAAGGGTTCTTAAAGTGGCAGAACTGGCGGAAACGCTGGGGGCAACCGTAGACTATGACGCCAGGCCGGAAATTGATGCGACTGAGTCCCACAGGATTTACGAGAGCCTTCTTCATTCGGCCATGTCAGCAAGACAACCCGACGAGGTATTCGAGCATAACTGGAAGCGAAACCAGTCGCTTGCTGAAGATGATATGAGCGATCTCGCCCGGGTGACTCGGGCCAGTACATTGTTTTATCGTGAATGGCACCTGGCTAATGAAAGGAGAACGCATCTGCGTTGGGCCTGGCATAAATTCTTCCAGGATTGGGATATCCTTCTGACACCTACGTGTGTCACAGCCGCCTTCCCGCACGACCAGAACCCTCGAACCACTGAGCGGGTACTTGTTGTCAACAATGAGCCTCGGCCCTATTTCGAGCAGGTGTTCTGGGCAGGCCTGACCGGTGTATCCTATCTACCGTCGACGATACTGCCGACAGGACCCGATGATCAGGGGCTGCCGATTGGTGTGCAGATTGTCGGTGGTGAGATGCGTGACTTGCAGACGATTGAATTTTCGCGGATGGTTCATGAAGAGTTAGGTGGGTTCGTACCGGCACCGAATTACCGGGACTGAATACGGTATTAATTTGGCAAGGGGAAGCTCATGCAATGCCCAAAGTGCAATCAGGAAATGGATGAAGTTGAATGTGGCGAAGTAGTTGTCGATCGATGTCGTTCCTGCCACGGATTGTGGTTTGACAAGGGTGAGGCGGAATCATTGTCGGCCCAATGGATTGCCGAGTTTGTCGATACCGGTGACCCTGAAGTCGGTGAATCCATGGATGACGTTGATGATATCCACTGTCCGCGTTGCAGCAATGTGATGCGACGGTACTTCGACATTTCAGAATCGCAACTCCAGTTTGAGGAATGCGATGAACACGGCAAGTTTTTTGATGCCGGCGAATTTACACTCTGGGCGGAGAACCAGTACTTATGAAGTCACTATCAGTTGCTTTCACATCGTTTATCCTAATATTGGTCAGTTTCGGTACCTTTGCTGAGACCAAGGTGGTAGTCAAAACAAGCCTGGGTGACATCACCGTCGCTCTGAATGAGGAGAAAGCGCCGGTTACTGTCGAGAGTTTCCTCAGCTATGTGGATGACGACAGTTATAACGACACGATTTTTCACCGCGTCATTGAGGGTTTCATGGCCCAGGGGGGTGGACTCTATTCGGATATGTCTGAGGCAGAGGATAAGGGTACCGTAAAAAACGAGGCTGACAATGGTCTCGGTAATAAACGAGGGACGATTGCGATGGCCAGGATGAATGCGATCGATTCTGCCAGCAGACAGTTCTTTATCAATGTCTCCAACAACGCCTTTCTCAATCACACATCCAAAAGTTGCAGCCGGGAAGACGAAGCCAAAACGGCAGCGCAAAGGGAAAAAGGGATCTCCAAGCCACAGAAGTGTAAGTCATTCGGCTACACTGTATTTGGCAAGGTCGTTGCCGGTATGAAAGTTGTCGATCAGATTGAGAATAGCAAGACCAAAACCGCTGGTATGTACCAGGATGTGCCAGTAACACCTATTGTTATTTTGTCGGTTGAGAGGGTTGCTGAAGAATCGGAGTCATCCTGAGAAAGTCGACGGCCCGTTTTGAACCTGGTGAAGGAATTCGGCGAATAGCGCGCGGTATTGTCACCGGATCCTTCGCCTTAGGCTCAGGATGACGACCAGTGTTCGTCAAGCCGCCTTCTTTGCGACGTTTTCCAGTTTGTTGATAAACCTTGAATCAGCCCGCATCTCTTGTGAGAACAGTGAAATACCAGCTTCGGTATTAACGATGCAGGTACTAAGATCCACCAGGGTGAGTTCGTCGTTTGCACCGATCACAAATTTGCGTGGTTGAAAGTGGATTTTGGCGATTCCTGCGAGATGCAGTTGCAGATAAAGAGCGTCCAGTTTTCTGATGAACTCGGGATCTCTTAACAGCTTCAGGTGGTCGAGTGAGCTGAAGGGTGTTCCTTCTGCATAGGTTTTGAGAATAGCGTGGTATCGGTCGGTGTTGTACTCACCCACCAGGTGTGTGACGTTGCTGATGTTTCGTTCTGCAACACGACGAAGGGCATGAATCTCGTAAAAAAAGTAAGTGTCGTCCCAAACATTGCTGGAAATGGCTCTTACCTTAAGAATACGTTCGGTGCCATTCTGATCCACCAGTAGCGTCCGGCAGGTTGTGCCAAGTGGGTGCAAGTCTCGAATAAATGTCAATTCCGGATCAATCTCATTGACCATTTTGGCCAATTCTTCCGGTACCTTCGTGTTGATTGGGATATGACCTTCTTGCATGATGACATTATGAACTTGTTGATGAAAATAGTCAGCGTATTTGTGCTGATCTCTGTTTTATTTCTTTCCGCTTGTGTGGCCAGGCCGCAACCTGAACCCTCTCTTATTGTCATGATAAGTATCGATCAGATGAGGCCGGACAGGCTCAACGGTTCGCTGCCCGGTGGACTAGGTCGGCTGATGCGGGATGGTTTTGTTTTTCCCAGTGCCACGCTGGATCACGGCCTGACCAATACCTGCCCCGGTCATGTGGTCATGTCGACGGGTGTCAATCCGGCGAGAGCGGGTATTGCGGGCAACAGTTATATCGATCACGAAACCGGTGGAGAGCGATACTGTGTAGACGATCCAGGCACAGACAATACGGTGCTCGGGACGACGGAAACCAGGTCTCCCAATGCCATCACTGCAGGGACCATCGGTGATTGGCTCAAGAAAAAGTCACGCTCATCGAAGGTGTTTGCGGTCTCTGCGAAAGACAGGGCTGCAATCACGATGGCGGGCAAACGTGGTGATGGTGTCTTCTGGTTTCATCGAGGTACAGGCAGGTTCACCACTTCTCGTTACTACGGCAATCGTTTGCCGGATTATGTCGCTGACTTCAATGGGAACAGTTTCTTTGAAGATGGTTTTGGTGCGAGCATTCCTGAGAGATGGCTGCACAGGGGAGGCAGCTATCGGCCGGATGATTTTCAGGGTGAAATGACGAAGAATCTCCGAGTCTCCGGCCACCCGCTTAACACCGGTGAGCAGAGGGCCAGTCAGGTCTATTACTCACCCTATATCGATCTCGCCACGGGCGAACTCGCTCGCCGGATGCTGGAGGCAGAGCGACTCGGTCAGCGAGGTGTAACAGACCTGCTTGCGGTATCCTTTTCCGCGACCGATACCGTGGGGCACTATTACGGACCCTTCAGTGCTGAATCCGAAGATGGGCTGCGCCGGCTCGATGAAGAGGTAGGACGCTTTCTGGATGCGCTGGATCAGGCAGTACCAGGAAATTATCTGCTGGTGATGTCCGCAGACCATGGCGTCCAACCGCTGCCGGAATGGCTCACCGATCAGGGTCAGATGAACTGCCCGGCTGCCGGTGGTCGAACCGAACTGACCGCGTTGGGCAGATCTGTTATTGGCTTTCTGATTGCTGAGCTCGGTATTCCCGCGGAGCAGGCGGTGAGGCTGCTTGGTTTTTCTGCCGCAGGCATAACCATCAATGCCAATACGGCGAAAGCGCTTGGGCTGGATGTGGATACGGTTCGTGATGCGCTTGAGGCGTTTTTGGAAAGCCAACCCATAATCAAGGCCGCGTGGACGGAATTGGAGATCAATACAGGCAACAGTGAATTTGCGAGGCTCTATCGGAACTCGTTTGTTCCAGGCAAGTCAGGTCATCTGATTCCGCAAACCCATGAAAATTGCCTTGTCTGGTTTCCGGAGGGGACGACACATGGTTCCCCCTGGTTATACGATCGGGCGATACCGCTTGTGTTTTATGGTCGTGGTGTGAAGAAAGGAGTGTCTGGCGGGCGGGCGCATAGTGTAGATATCGCACCGACGCTGGGCGCAATGCTGGGATTGTCGTTTCCGGATGATCTGGATGGACAGATACGCAGTGAAATACTAGCCGGCGGCGCTC
The DNA here is from genome assembly GCA_018656865.1 of Gammaproteobacteria bacterium. Taxonomy (GTDB): domain Bacteria; phylum Pseudomonadota; class Gammaproteobacteria; order Pseudomonadales; family Azotimanducaceae; genus UBA9659. The sequence continues at coordinate 13,635 of JABHYO010000081.1, forward strand.
TCTGACATTCGATCCGAAAAAGCTTTGCAATTGATGTCGTAGGTTGAACAATAAGTAAGGACTAATTTGGGGGCAGAATGATTCAGCTCAATATCAATGACCAGGCAGTCGAGGTCGATGTCGCGCCGGATACACCGCTTCTTTGGGTGCTGCGGGATAATCTCAATCTGACGGGTTCTAAATATGCCTGCGGCATCGGCCAGTGTGGTGCCTGTACGGTTCTGATGAATGGCCATGCTGTCAGATCGTGTGCAACGGCAGTATCTGATGCGACGAACTATGACATCGTCACCATAGAAGGACTCTCCGAAGATGCCTCTCATCCGGTACAGCTGGCGTGGATTGAAGAAGATGTGCCCCAGTGTGGCTACTGCCAGTCTGGTCAGATTCTGACCGCCGTTGCGCTTCTCAATGACAAATCGAATCCGACGGATGAGGAAATAGAAGCCGCTATGACCAATATCTGTCGTTGTGGCACCTATTCGAAGATCAGAAAAGCAGTAAAGAAAGTCGCCCGTGAGCGAGGTGAAGTGTGACATCACTGACACGCAGATCGTTTGTCCAGGCATCGTTGTCTTCTGCCGGCGGGTTGATCCTCAGTTTCAGTGTGCCGGTACTGGCGAGCCGACGCCCCTGGCAGCAATCGGATTCAGCGGCTTCTGAGATCAATGCCTGGCTTACTATCGATCCTGATGATTCGATCGTTATCCGAGTCGCACAGTCGGAGATGGGGCAGGGAGTGATGACTGCCCTGCCGATGATAATTGCAGAAGAACTCGAAGCCGACTGGCGCAAGGTAACGGTGGAGTATGCAGATGTGAACCGCCAGATTAGAGAGGGCCAGCCCTATGGTCGTATGTGGACCGGTGGCAGTATGGCGGTGTCCCATTCGAGGGAATTTCTTCAGCTCGCAGGGGCCGAGGCGAGAGAAAGGTTGATCAAGGCGGCAGCAGAAACCTGGGTGGTTAGCGCTTCGGAGTGCTATGCCGACTACGGGCGGGTCCATCACCGGGGTAGTAATCGTTCCTTCAGTTACGGTGAGGTTGCACCGCTTGCAGCGCGAGTGAACGTGGCTAATGTCGATATCAAGATTCCGGATGAGTTCAATTTTCTTGGACTACCCACCAGGCGTTTGGATGTGCCGGCCAAGGTAGATGGTTCTGCCGTTTACAGCATGGATGTGCGTTTACCAGATATGGTGTATGCAGCGGTCAAGCATTCGCCGGTGCCCGGCGGGCAGGTTCGAAGTATACGCATCAACGCCATTAGAAATCAGCCGGGATTTATCAAGGCGATGAGGATGGAATCCGCTGTCGCCATCGTAGCCGAGACGTTCTGGCAGGCGAAGAAAGGAGCCGATGAACTGCCGGTTTACTGGGATTTTGGAGAGGCGGAGAAATCGTTTTCAGACACCATCAAACAGGAATTCTTTGATCAGTTGGGTGAACGCGGTGAAGTGATGTCGGAAAAGGGAGAAATCGTAGCCCTGATGGACAATGCTGAAAAATCCATCGAGTCTGATTACTTTGCACCCTACCTGGCTCATGCGGCGATGGAGCCACTTAATGCAACCGTGCATGTACAGGCGGAGCGTGTCGATATCTGGGTTGGCCATCAGAATCCGGAATATGCGGTTCAGATCGTTTCAGAAGTGACGGGTATCAGGCCAGAAAATGTCTATCTGCATAACTGTCATATCGGTGGCGGTTTCGGGCGACGTAGCCACGGTGACTTTGTTGAAGAGGCAACTCGCATCGCCATGGATGTCGGTCGGCCAGTTCAGATGATTTGGACGCGGGAAGAAGAAATGCGAGCCGGTGCCTATCGTCCCATGTCCGCGATGCGCTTCAAAGCCGGATTCGATATCAGCAAGAAACTGGTGGCAATCACTAACCATTCTGTAACTCACTCGATTCGTTACGATCAGGACCCTGAAATGGAAGGAATCGATTCCAGTTCCGTTCAAGGGCTGCACAATCATCCCTACATGTTTCCGGCATGGGAGTTTTCTCATTCTCGCAAGAACACCCATCTGACGAGCTGGTGGTGGCGCTCAGTTGGTAGTTCAATTAATGCCTGGGCAATGGAATGCTTCGTTGACGAAATGGCAGTGGCGGCAGACAAGGACCCGATGGCCTATCGTCGCAGATTATTGCAGATGCAGCCGGACTATCTGGATGTGCTGGATGTCCTGGAACAGGAGTCCGGCTGGGGCAAAACAGAACTACCCAAAGATACGGCAATGGGCATGGCAATTCACGAGAGTTGCGGCACTATCGTCGCTATCGTCGCCGAGGTCACCGTTGAATCAACCGGTTCTGTAAGGGTCAATAAGGTGACGGCAGCGGTAGACTGCGGCAACCTTGTTAACCCCATGACAGCGGAAGAGCAGGTTGAAGGCGCCATTCTCTTTGGTCTGACTGCTGCCCTGTATGGAAAACTGACGGTGGAGAATGGCCAAATCCTGGAAGACAATCTCGATACCTATGAAATTATCCGCATGCATGAGGCTCCGGAGATAAAGATTCACTGGGCCCTGTCCGGCGCAGGTCGTTGGGGCGGGCTTGGTGAACCGGCAACGCCGGTCATTGCACCGGCTGTTTGCAATGCCATCTACAAAATTACCGGGCGCAGGATTCGGAGTCTGCCAATCAAGGATTATTACCTGCAGGTGCGGCGTTAGTTAGATGGGGGGGCTAGACTGTTTTCTTGACGGTTTCAATCTGATCAGGAAGCCGGGGCTGAGGCAATACTTCATTGTCCCGACAATCATCAACATCTTTGTACTCGTCTGCTTGTTTGCGGTATCGGTGGTTTACTTCGATGCCTGGGTTGAAATCGTGATGGGCTGGTTTCCTGAATGGATGACCAATCTCTACTGGCTCGTTTGGCTGATTGCTTTTGTCGTTGTGCTCGTTTTGATTCTCTTTTGCTTTACCTTTGTTGCGAACATCATCTCTTCACCTTTTAACGCATTGTTGTCTGTGAAAGTTGAAGAATCGTTAACCGGGAAACCACCTGTTTCGTCTGCATCGCTTGGGATGGTGTTGCCACGGGCTGTGGGCAGAGAGTTGAGTAAGCTGTTCTATGTGTTGCCTCGGTTGGTGGGTCTGATCATCATCACGATTATTCCGGTAGTTAACACAGTCTCTCCCTTTCTCTGGGTACTTTTTGGTGCCTGGATGATGGCGGTACAGTATGCCGATTACGGAGCTGACAATAACGACCTGACCTTTGGTGAATTACGTGCGCTACTCGGGCGCCGGAGGTTTCAATCAATAATGTTCGGGCTGCCAGCCTATCTTCTGCTGACGGTGCCGTTGGTAAATCTTATTCTAATGCCCGTGGGCGTTGCAGGTGGCACCCGTTTCTGGGTGGAACAACTAAAATAGAGTTTGCGGATTTTGATCGTCGCTGGTCCGGGTATTGCTTCAGTCTTGATAGATCCTTCGCTCGAATCCTGACAGAGTTTCAAGGCAGACGGGTTCGTAAAGAGGTAGTAGCTGCATGAGGACGATGCCACCAACTTTTCTTGACGGATCTCCCCAGAAAAAGGTGTTCAGTAGACCGCACCAGCTGTAACTGCCAGTACTACGCATGCCTGGTCCCGGGTTCAAATGCAGTTGGAATCCCAGGCCGAATTTGTCCACACCTGCTCCGGTGGGGAATGGGTGGGTAAAGTTCGGGATGGCCGCAGGTTGTTCGGTAATATATAGGTCACCTATCTGGTTGTTGATCATTGACTGGAAAGACTCATAACGTAATAGCGGCGCACCGTCGTTCAGGAGACACCGTAGGAACATGGCGTAGTCTCGGGCGGTGGAAATCAGACCTCGATCACCGAATGGCATATTGGGAAACCGTTCGATTGGTGCCCAGGTATCGCCTGATCTGACATGTGGATAAACCTGGTTGTCCTGCGGCATATATGACGTTTTCTGCATTCCGAGCGGTTCGAAAATCAAATCAGAAAGTGCCGAATACAGGTCATTGCCGGTTACGGCGCAGATAATTTCCCCCAGTACTCGGGTATTAGTACCGTAAGACCAGGCTTCTCCGGGCTGATGCGTCAGAGGAAAGGTATCGGATTCACCTTCCTCCCCAAACGCTGCCAATGTTTCGTTACAGAAGCTGTAGCCAAAGCCCGCAGTGTGGGACAGAAGATCCCTTATGGTGAAATCTCTTGTGAGCGGTCGGGTGGAGTAGGTCTTTAATTTCAAATCGGTCTCGCCCAAAACGACCATGTCTCGGTACTTTGGAACATAAATACTTGCCGGGTCATCGAGACCGATATCACCGGATTCAACAAGCCGCATGATCGCTAACGAGGTTATGGGCTTGGTCATCGACATAATGGCGTGAGGCGTGTCGATGTTGACCTGATTTTGAGTCTGGGTGTTGCCTACACCAAAGGCGCCCTCGTAGATGACTTCCTTTTCGTTGGTTGCGAGTGCGACGACGCTGGGAAGATCCCGCGCGGAGAGGAACTGGTCGATGTCGTTGATGTTCATCAGTACATGGTAAACAATGACGACAAACCTGACGAGGAGTATTAGGGGTGCTGTTGGACGATAAGGTAGTTGTTATTACCGGCGCGGGTCAGCCGAATGGAATTGGTGCTGGTATTGCGAAGTGCTTTTCAAAAGAAGGTGCGCAGGTGGTCATTACTGACCTGCCGGGTACGCCGCTCGGGTCAACCGGGAAAGCGATTGGCGGAGGTGTAATCGGAATTGAAGCCAATGCTGCCAGCCAGGTTGAAATGTCTGCGGCAATGGAGGATGTGGTTAAACGATGTGGTGGTCTCGATATTCTCGTTAACAACGCTGGTATTGGTGGACCAACCATCGATTATGAGGAGGCGGCTTCAGCCAGCGCGGTGATGTCGATGTCCGATGATGTCTGGGATGCGCAGATGGAAGCGAATCTCAGGACGACCTTTTCCTCATCCCGTGCTGCGATTCCTCATCTGAACCAGGGTGGCGGCATTATCAATATTGCTTCAATCGCCGCATTGGGACCGTCACAGGAACTACCTGCCTATGGCGCGGCGAAGGCCGGTGTCGTTCACCTGACCAAAACGCTTGCCATGGATCTTGCACCCCGGAATATCCGGGTCAACTGCATCTGTCCTGGTCTGCTTTATACCCGCGCCTGGGAGATGTTGACTGAGGGAATAAAGCAAAGCCAGCCTGAACTCGCCAACATGAGCAATCGCCAGATCTTTGAAGGTATCGTTGCGCAAAGGACGCCACTTGGTGCAGAGCAAACGCCCGAAGATATTGGCAACCTGGCAGTGTTCTACGCGTCGGATCGAGCGAGGATGATCACGGGACAGGTAGTCGCCGTCGATGGCGGTATATCCGTTCAATAGAGCTTGAATACAGGGGACAGAGCAATAACCTGGTATCGCTACTCCGATCCGTCCACCTGGTGTTCGATGATAGTCAGACGTTCGTCCAGAATATCCGGGTCGATCAATTCTGACAGGCGATTCATCTCCAGCGCCTGAGATAATAAGAGCTCGCGGGATTCGTTGAGTAAGCGTAATTGTTCCGACAAAATGGGATTGTCAGCGGCGATGGCGTTGAGTAGATCAATCTGCTGATCAATATCGTGAATCAGCTTATCCAGGGTGATGTCGTCACTGATCATTCAGTGTCACCCGTCAGTTCATCATAACTTTTGTTCTTGTCCTCGCGGAGACCAGACACGACAGAGGCCAGTGCGCTTTCGAATTCAGCACCGGTATCCAGAATTTCACTATTCTCGGTCACGATCATATGGGCGAGTTGGCTGGCGGTGTACTCGGCGACCTTGAGTCCGGCACGATTGGCAAAAATGTATTTGTCGGCGGCACTAATAACCGCAACAAGCTTACAAGGGGTGAGTGTACCTTCCATGATGGGTAGTTTAACCCAGGCGTCCTGTCGCAGGGCTCTGACTGTGGACTCGGCAGCTTCCTGTTTTTTCTCTGCTTTGTGGCGAAGCACCAGGGCACGCTGTTTCTTGCGTTCTGCCTGTTGCTCCAATACCTGCAGTTGTCGGACCAGGTCTTCCTTGCGCTGTGTCGAGTATTCGACGGAGACTGACTTTCGCTCTTCCTGTTCCTGGATCTGCTTTTCTTTTTTGTTCTGATTGCTAACGGCTTTCAGTACCTTTATCAGGTGGCCCTTGAACGTTTCGGCAGCAGAACGAAGAGGATTTAGTTTGTTCAGGACACCGGCATCGAGGTGATTGATCATTTCCCCATATGACATGTGGACGACCTTGCGCCGGTTGTGGTTAGTCAGGAGCATTTGCTCCGTTTCCTTCCAGTTTAGGATCAGTTTGATTCTGGCCACCTTCTCATCCGGTTCTGCCGGGTCGTCGTACAGAAACCACTGACCGGTTGGAATAGTGCGGATCTGTTTTACTGCATCCCGTGATGCTTCCTGGAGGGAGAGGGCCACGGCATCATCGGTCTCAAGTAATTCGAAATCACAGGCGTCCGATGGTTCGCCGGTTTGTATTGCTTCGTACTCACCCTCAAGGTCCGCAAGAGAGGCGATGACCTGTTCTGTCTCGAATGGTGCTTTTTCGCACAGTGATCTGATATTGGCAGGTACTGACTGGATGACGGAGGCCCGCTTGCTGGCTTCACGTCCCGGCTGAAGACTCCAGATCATGGCTTCGGTAATCTTCTGGACATTCTGCCATTCCTTCGAAGACTCACCGTAGTGGACATAAATCCCCCGTAGAAATTCAAACCAGGGCCCCTGAAGCAAAAAAATGATAAAGAGAGGTAGCTTTTGACCTGACATTTCCCTGTTCAGCAGCTGCGTACTGAAAAACTGACCCTTCATGCCAGAGAGCACTTTGAGCTCACGCTCACGAAGACGATCCTCAAGTTTTAGAAACAGAGGCGCCTCTTTCTTGAAGACCGTCTGCAGTTCGCCGATGGATTCCGCAGCGGTGAGCCTTCCGCTTGTGAAGCCTGAGAACCCAACCTGAATCTTATCCATGTATTGTTGACCGAGGATACCGAGATCCTCACTCCATCCAATGCATTCATCAATCAACAGATCGATCAGATCGAAGAAATCACTTTTCCGAGTGACAGCTTTTAAGCCCGAACTCAATGCGGCTGCGGCGAGATGTGGTGCGATACCTCGAATGAAGGATTCAATTTTGAAATCGAGATCGGTTTGACTTAGGACTTCGGTCATGGCGTCGTCGATAAAAGCAACAATCGCCTGATCCTCTACTGCAAAGGTTATACCTGATTCGTGCTTCTTCAGTTGTGTCGAGATGGTATCTACATGGTCTTCGCTCGACAGAGAAGGTAGCTTTTGTAGCAGTTCAATAAGCTGTTCTCTTCCCGTGACAACACCACCCGGCTGGGCCAGAGTGAAATGGTGTGCCAGCGCAGGGATGATTTTCGCATCGGGTGGAAGTGTTGTCTTTTCTGCCACGTTGAGACTTGTTCTGCTTCAAGGGGAGATCAATAGTAGCAAAAATCACAGAAAGTGATGGTGCCCCTTATTTCCCGACGTCTGGGCTATACTCGCGCCAATTTTGTAGGAGAAAACCCATGAAAGGGACTGTTCACTATGAGGAGCGTGATGGCATCGCGCTGCTAAGCATCGACAATCCTCCGGTGAATCCGCTGTCTACCGGTGTTCGCGCCGGCCTTTGTGACGGTGTCGAAAGGGCGTTGGGTGATGACAACATCAAGGCGATTGTTGTCACAGGTATGCACAGGGCTTTTATAGCTGGAGCTGATATCAGCGAATTTGGTGGTCCGCCCACTGATGGCCCTGATTTGGGCGAGACGCTGGCAGATATGGAGGCCAGCACCAAGCCCATCATCGCGGCGATTAATGGCACGGCCTTTGGTGGCGGCTTGGAAGTCGCACTTTGCTGTGACTACCGCATTGCTTCTCCCTCAGCCCCAGTTGGATTGCCAGAGGTCAAGCTGGGTCTGTTACCAGGGGCCGGTGGGACACAGCGTTTACCCAGATTGATCGGGGCGGAAGCCGCAGTACAGGCGATTATCTCGGGAGACCCGATTATGGCACCTGATGCGCTCGCCTTGGGTATTGTGGACAGGATTGCTTCGGGCGATATCGTTGAGGAAGGTATCGCTTACGCGGAGGAAATAATTGCCGCGGGGTCCGCAACCAGAAAGATCCGGAACATCGAAGAGAAGATCGCGGGTGATCGCGGAAACGACGAACTATTCGATAGAATCGAGAACAACCTCAACAAATCCCATCGGGGTCAGTTCGCCCCCGTGCAGATTCTTGAATGTATCAGGGCAGCGGTCAACGCGGAAGATTTTGATGCGGGTATGGCGGTCGAGCAGAAATGTTTTGCCGCGTGTCTGTCTCACCCCCAACGTGAAGCGTTGATTCACATCTTTTTTGCTGAAAGAGCAGCCAATAAGATTCCTGATCTACCGAAGGATGTGCCGCTACTTGAAGTCACTCGTGGCTCGATCATCGGCGCGGGTACCATGGGTGGTGGGATTGCCATGTGCTTCGCCAATGCGGGAATTCCGGTTCGAATTCACGACAATGATCCCGAGAACCTTGCACGGGGTATGAAGGTAATAGAAGGCAACTATGCGAGGACTGTATCAAAAGGGCGTCTCAGTCAGGGGGAGATGGACAACCGACTCTCGCTAATTATCCCAACCGAAAATTTTGATGATCTGGGTGATGGCGATGTGATTATTGAAGCTGTCTATGAAAACCTGGAATTAAAAAAAGAAATATTCTCCAGACTCGATGGCATCGTGAAAGAAGGGACGATACTCGCCACAAATACATCAGGTCTGGATGTGGATGCTATCGCTGCTGTGACGTCACGCCCGGATCAAGTCTGCGGTCTGCACTTTTTCAGCCCGGCTAATGTGATGCCGTTACTTGAGGTAGTGAGGGGTAAGGAATCTTCACCGGTCGTTCTGGGTACGGCGATGGCCCTTGGCAAGCGCCTGGGGAAGGTTTCAGTCATGGCTGGAAACTGCCCTGGCTTTATCGGAAACAGGATGATTGGGGGCTATTCCCGCCAGGCGTCGATGATGATTCTTGAAGGGGCGAGTCCGGCACAGATCGATAAGGTGATTTACGACTTTGGCCTCGCCATGGGTCCTTTTGCCATGGCAGATATGGTTGGTTTGGATCTTGGCTGGCGAGCGAGAAAGATGATGGGTGGCTCCAATGAAGCTACGGCCAGGATTCCGGATGAACTCTGTGAACTTGGGCGCTATGGTCAGAAGAACGGAAAGGGTTACTACCGTTATGAAGAAGGTGACCGGACACCGCTATCGGACCCCGAGGCTAATGAAGTGATCGCGCGAGTAGCGGGAGAACTCGGATTTTCCAGACAGGATTTTTCAGACGACGAAATACTGAAACGCTGCATTTATCCTCTTGTCAACATTGGTGCGAAGCTGCTGGAAGAAGGGTATGCATTGCGAGCTGGTGATATCGATACGGTATATGTCAACGGTTATGGGTTCCCGACCTATGTGGGAGGTCCAATGTGGTTCGCCGATACTCAGGGGCTGGACAGTGTTCTGGCCGATATTGAACGATTCTTTGAGGAAACCGGCGACGATGTCTGGAGACCATCTGAACTGTTGAAGAGATTGGTCAGCGAAGGCAGGAACTTTGCCTCAGTGGACACTGCCTCGGTGGACACTGCCTGAATTCAGATTTTCACCAACTGTTAGCGAATCTAGCCAAAGTCAGAGTTTGTAGCGAGCCCCTGGGTTTCGTATAAATCTATATTTATCAATA
>JABHYO010000145.1 GCA_018656865.1 Gammaproteobacteria bacterium
CACCGCCATAGTAAAAAGCGCCGCCGCACCTTCTTTTGTCTGCATACCGCCTGATGAAATAAAGCAGACAACCGGCAGCCGCTGTTTGGCACACTCCACCAACAAGTGGCAGAAACGGGTACAGTCCGAATTGTCGATACTGCCAGCCTGGAAGGCGACATTGGAGACAACAAGACCCGCCCGATAAGAACCGTTTTCGGTCTTAAAGTCACCGATTCCGGTGATCAGGCCATGAGGTCGGACATTCTTCTTCAACGCCGATTCAATGGACGGTCTGAAGCTCGGAAACGAACACGGGTTGGCGGACATGAGCGAAGCGCTCAGCTCTTCGAAATTATCGACATATCTGTTCAGGATGGTGTCAACGGAAGTTCTACCGGACCGGTTTTCCGCATTCAGATATTCATTAAAAAGGAGATCCCGGTAGGCAATAGTGAGGCGGTTCCAGAAGTCCTTGCGCCTGCCGATACGAACTGGTTCAATCTTACCCTCAAATCGTTTGCCCGTGCGTCGGGACGCATAGTATTCCGGCAGAATTTTCTCGAAGAAAAAACTGACTACAACAAATAGTGTATCCGACTTGTCCTTGTGTACGACCCGGATCCATTCCTCAACTGACTTTAGGAAGCTGGCACACCCAGAGTGATTTGCCAGTTGTTCCATCCACTCGGAAAAAGACTGCTGTACTTCGATTTCGGTAAAACCCGTGAACGCTTCCAGTTTGAGGGCGTCCTGAATCGACTTCTCTATCAGACCTGCAATAAAGTCCCGGGGCATGGTCTTAGTGTCGTTGGCCTCACGTGCAACCGAGACGAGATCCGCAATCATATTCTCATAAACCAGGCCGAACAGAATCAGATTGCGACAGGTGTGAATAAAGTCTTCCCGTATCTCGTCTTCCAGGATCACATCCAGAATACTGACGTCCTGGGCAGGTGGCGTGGTCACTGCATCTGTCTTTCGCTCAATATGCGACCAGAGGGTATCTTCCAACAGCCTCCGGTTTAACGGAATCATTGAATCACTATCCTGCTTCGCCAGATCCGATGTCACTCCGGACAGATCCTGACTGGCGAGCAGTTCCGTGTTGTAGAGCGAATCGCCTTCCAAAATCAGATTCAATTCGGCGACCAGCTGGGCGCACAGGAATACTGTGTTCTTTTCCTCAATATAGGCAAGATCGAAGAGCTTCTTACCTTCAAAGCTGAAACGCTGCTTGAGGTCATTACGGAAAGGATCGTCGGCTTCCGACAGCGCTCGCAACAAGCCCTTAACATCCCGGACATCGCTCGTACCAAGAAAGAAGGCACTGGTCTCGGTATCACCAAGATGATGTATCAGTGCACTCAGATTGTCCTCAGCACTGGCCTTCCAGCGATTGAACAGATGAAGCCCCGCGACCAGGCAGACCTCCTTTTTCGCGGCATCGAAGTTGGCCTGGGGTTCGCCAAAAATAAGCTGGGCGATTCGACCCCGCTCTTCACCTGCCGCACTTCGCTTGTCCTCAAAGTTTTTCCAGGATTTGTTCAGTACATCCTCGTACAGCACCTTGTCCGGGTCCTGGAGCCAACCGAGAAAGGCAGTGCGTCTTTCCCGATGAATTCGTTGGGCCAGTTCGCCTTCCGGTATTTCCGTATCCGCCAGCCTTCCATACTGGGTCGTCGTCGTACTCTTGATTCGACGACGCAGCCCCAGGTAGCGGAGATATCGAAACGCGACGCCAAAAACGTTGGGGTACTCCGTTGGCGAGGTTCTAAGCTTCAAAGTCGAGCTGGCATGCACCGCCGCCAGCGTTTCGCTGAGGTCAAGGTAACGATTCAAATTTCGGTGGTAGTGATCCAGCACTTCCGGGTTTTCGGCGACGAAGGTCCGGGTACTCTCTTCGATTGACTGAATACCCCCAACAATCACATTCCGCAGATTGTGGATCTCATCTTGTTCTCCGGGGTCATAGTCGACAATGCCATCAATGTTGCCCTGTTTGTAAAGCTCATAACTGGAGACACCGACAAACTTGGCGCATTCCTGCCATGATAAATTGTACCGGCGCACCAGGTTGGCGAGGCTCTTCGGATGAATCGTGTTGAAGACCCCTGTCCTCAGCGAGAGCAGGAGATTGCTCGACGCCAGCGGTATAGCCCCACCTGAATAGCCCTGGCCGATGATGATACCCAGTGTCGGCACATCGACGTTACAGAGTTCGGCGATTAGTCTTGAAATTGAATGAGCCTGATTACTGGCATTGGCTTCTTCGTACGGGTCTGCACCGGGGGTGTCCATAAAAGTAACGATGGGCATGGACCGGATCGCAAAATTACTCGCCAGCTTTGCTGCCTCGTTATGATGCTCGGGGCCCCAGACGCCTGTTGCGTGGGCACGATCCTGAGTGATAAAGCCTATTCTTCGCGGCGTGCCGTCGAAATCAAATTCCAATTCGGCAGAATATAGAGGCCCCATTTCCACTTCGTTGAAGGTCGGCACATCAAGTGCCCGGATGATCACCCTGGCTCCTGGTCTTGTGGATTCTTCGGTCGGCGCTACGGTCGCCGCGATATAGGCATCGACCTCCATGCCCCGTAAGTTTTCCAGTGCCAATTCGATCTGTCGTTCGGTCAACAGACCCTTAACGACCGATGCCGGCTCTTTGCGCGGAAACAAAGAAAAGTCCGTCGCCAGACTTTCCGCGTTCAAATACAACTGATCTACGGATGTCGTTTCCTGACTCATACTGTTCTACTTCCCAAGATTAATCGGCAGTTTCAGGCGAACTGCCAGCCGACACGCTGCGATGCTAGCCTACTTTATAGCCTTACAGCTTTCAATGAATTTGCTGTTAGAAAGCCGTCTAACTTTCTGATTTTTAGGGTTTTTCTAACTCTCCGTGAGAGGAATCTTACCGATCTTCGCCTGCCACTCTTTCGGACCTGTGCGATGCACAGAAGTTCCCTGACTGTCTACGGCAACCGTCACCGGCATATCTTCCACTTCAAACTCATGGATTGCTTCCATTCCAAGATCTTCAAAGGCAACAACCCGCGCACTGCGAATAGCCTTCGACACCAAAAATGCAGCACCACCAACGGCCATTAAGTAAACCGCTCGATGTTTTCTAATCGCCTCGATGGCAATCGGACCGCGCTCTGCCTTACCGATCATGCCGAGGAGGCCTGTTTTCTCCAGCATCATCTCCGTAAAACCATCCATGCGCGTTGCAGTGGTTGGGCCCGCAGGACCAACAACTTCTTCTCGGACGGGGTCAACAGGTCCCACGTAGTAAATGAATCTTCCCTTTAGATCGACTCCTTCCGGCAGGCCTTCATCCCGAATCCGTTTGTGCGCCGCATCCCTGCCAGTCAACATCTTGCCCGATAGCAGCAGGGTTTCACCTGGCTGCCAGGATTGCACGTCTTCGGCCGTGACGGTATCAAGATCTACACGACGGGAATTCGGCCCCGCCTCCCAGATGATATCTGGCCAGTCATCCAGACTGGGTACATCGAGTTCGGCCGGTCCCGAACCATCCAGTACAAAGTGTGCATGTCGGGTCGCGGCACAGTTAGGAATCATGGCAACGGGCAGGTTGGCAGCGTGAGTCGGATAATCGACAACTTTGACGTCCAGCACCGTGGTCAGGCCACCCAGACCCTGAGCACCGATACCCAATGCGTTCACCTTGTCGAAAATCTCCAGCCGCAGTTCTTCAGCCCGATTCGATGGACCACGCTCCAGTAGTTCATGAATGTCGACCGGCTCCATCAGAGATCGTTTCGCCATCAGCATCGCTTTTTCTGCCGTGCCACCAATACCCAGCCCGAGCATTCCTGGCGGGCACCATCCAGCACCCATCGTTGGTACCGTTTTCAGAACCCAGTCGACAATACTATCGGCCGGATTCAGCATGGCGAACTTGGTTTTCGCTTCGGAACCACCACCCTTGGCTGCAACGTGAACATCTACCTTGTCGCCGGGGACAATCTCGGTGTGAATAACCGCAGGAGTATTGTCTTTGGTATTGATGCGTTTACCCGCAGGGTCGGTGAGCACAGATGCTCTCAGGACGTTATCCGGCAGATTGTAGGCTCGGCGAACACCTTCGTTGATCATCTCGTCCAGCGACTGGTCTGATTCAAATCGAACGTCCATGCCAACTGACAGGAATACATTGACTATGCCCGTATCCTGGCAAATAGGACGATGACCCTCAGCACACATTCTGGAATTAATCAGAATCTGTGCCATCGCATCCCGCGCCGCCGAAGATTCTTCTCTTTCATAAGCCTCAGCTACGGCACTGATGAAATCCGGCGGATGGTAATAAGAAATATACTGAAGTGAATCCTGAATACTTTGAATCAGGTCATCTTTGGTAATCACGGTCATGGCATCAGTCCGCGTACATGTATCGAATAAGCGATTCGGCGACACAAACCGGCTTTTCACCGCCCTCAATTTCGACGGTAACTACACGCTTTAGCTGAATCGTGTTGTCACCTTTCAGTTCCGCTGACGCGATTTGATGTCTGGCACGCACCTTGGAATTCACCGGCACCGGTGCCGGAAATCTCACCTTATCAAGCCCGTAATTTACACCCATAAACACGCCATCCAGCGCTTCAGGTCGCAGCGCCGGAACGCTTTCACCCAGGTGCACGATCAGCGACAACGTCAGAAAACCATGAGCGATGGTCACTTTGTACGGTGAAAGTTCTGCCGACTTCTCAGGATCGATGTGGATAAACTGGTGATCCAGCGTCGCATCGGCAAAAAGATTAATCCGCTCCTGATCAATCAGGAGCCAATCACCGACACCCTCTTCCTGACCTTCGATGGACTTGTAGATCTCCATGGCTGCAGCTGCTTTTTCCGACATGTTTTTCCCTTGATGTTCGATATAGAAAAGACGCGCAGGATACCATCAGACGGCTTAAAAAGCTTTCATCAGGCACGGTCCAAACGGCATGGCATCGGCAATCATTCCTACGCGACGACGGCGTGCTGTATTCCAGTCGCTCAGGGCTGTTAGCATGCTCCGATGAGAAGTCTAATTCTGATCTTTGCGGGTCTGGCCTACGTCGGGTTTCACCTGCACATGACAGACAGCAAA
>JABHYO010000092.1 GCA_018656865.1 Gammaproteobacteria bacterium
AAGAGCCTTCAGCGGTTTCTCATAAAGAGCCTTCAGCGGTTTCTCATAAAGAGCCTTCAGCGGTTTCTCATAAAGAGCCTTCAGCGTTACCTGGCACATTCTAATTGGGACCTGTCTAAGTTAAAGGGGAAAGCCATATGGTAGACGTCCATAGAGCAGAAATGAAAAAGCCGGGCTTAGCCCGGCTTTTTTGTCACCGTTACCGGTAATTTATGCGACTTTTTCCAAAATGTGAATACCACAGGCACTACCCAGACCAATGACATGTGTCATGCCGAATTTAGCACCTTCCACTTGCCGCTTGTCGGCTTCACCCCGAAGGTGGGTACTGACCTCGTAGATATTGGCAATACCGGTCGCTCCCAGAGGATGCCCCTTGGACAGAAGCCCGCCGGAAACATTGACGGGTATACGACCACCCAGAGCAACTTCACCCTCGTCGATCATACGACCTGCGTCACCGTCAGCACATAGACCCAGATTCTCGTAGTGCAGAATCTCAGCAGTAGCGAAACAGTCATGCAGCTCAACAAGGCTGATGTCTTCAGGACCGATGCCAGCCATCTCGTATGCCTGCTTGGCAGCGATTCGCGTTACCGCGTTCACATCCGGCATGGTCAAATCGCGATCCGTATACGGATCACTAGCCAGAATCGATGCTTTCACACGAACGGCTCGACTCATACCCAGTTCCTTGGCTTTCTTTTCCGATACGAGAACGGCAGCAGCTGCGCCATCGACGTTGACTGAACACATCAGCTTGGTGTTCGGATAAGAAATCATCTCAGCATTCATGACGGTTTCCAGCGGAGTCTCGATCTGATACATCGCCTTCGGATTCAGTGTCGAGTGGTGGTGATTCTTGACTGACACTTTAGCGAACTGCTCAAAAGTCGTACCGTGCTTGCGAGAATGCTCCATACCGGCTTCAGCAAAAACCGCAGGCATGGTCCCCGAACCTAATAGACCTTCCTTCGAAATACCGGTACCGCCACCGGCACCACCAAGAAGCCCCTTGCCCATCTGCTCAACACCAACCGCAAGAACCACGTCGTTTACGCCGGCCTTGATAGACATCCAGGCTTCCCTGAATGCGGTTGCGCCGGTTGCACAGGCGTTGGCACAGTTAACAACACCGATACCTGTCTGACCGATCTCCTGCAGAATTCGCTGTCCGACCATGGAACTGGCCTGGCCCAGGTTACCGCAATATAGTGCCTGCATATCCTGGATGGTCAAACTTGCATCGTCCAGTGCCATCAGGGCCGCCGTAGCACCCAGCTGCGGTACTGTTTTCTCGGGGAATCGACCGAACTTGATCATGTCGACACCCATTATGTATACATCACTCATGAGTTTTCTCCTGTGATTTTGCGCTTATCTTTTTTACCAAGCTCTAGGCTGTTTATACAAAGCTCTAGGCAGTTTACACATAGCTCTAGGCAGCTGGCTGGAAGAAATAGCTGATGTAGCTGTTTCCGTCTTTGTCTTTTCTGCCAAGGGCATCGTCAAAGACGACGTCCACAGGCATATCGAATTCGACGTTTGCCGGGTCCGGTTCAACGTTGATCAGGTTTCCCTTTAGCGTGCCGCCACCTTCAAGATCAACGATGGCAGAGATGTAAGGCACGTCTATACCGGGAAAACTCCGGTGAACGATGCAAAATGAATACAGCTTGCCCTTGGTGGAAAGGCGAGTTGGGCTCATCTGACCACGCGCGCCGCAGCTCGAGCAGTTGTCTCGCTCACCCAGGTATATAGCGCCACAGGCGCCACATTTGTGGCCTTCAAGATACGGGTCATTTGACCCCGCACCTTTGAGCCAATCAACGACGGGCAATGGCCCTTCTACCGTTGCTTGTTCAGACATTTGATCCCTCTTTGGGTCTTGTTAGAAAATTGGAAAGGGCTCAAGGGTAAACCTGAACCCCTTTATATTCAACCATTTGGCCGCTCAATAACGTCAGCGGTGGACCCGGGCCAGCGCCTTTTATACGCATTCCCGGAGGGGCTCCAATTTGCCAGCCATCGAGCCCTCTGCAATCTGCCCACCAGCCGCCAGCTGTATCTGGTCTATATCGCTACGCACCTCAATGAATAGTCGAATCAATGGTTCCTTCCCCCCTAAGCAACGGAATCACTCCATCTGTCCCGATTTCAGAGAGCCTCATGAATTTTTCCATAGAATCAATGAAATCATTGCAGGTGCTAACAGGTCTAAACTATCAACTCAGAAGAACGGTCGACTCCCGAAGACGTGGCAAAGGCTGACAAACAGGCGAAGTTTGAAAATCTGGTGCAGGCTTACAGCAGCTGGCTGTACCGATATGCCTACTGGTTGACGGGAGACAAACCCATCTCTGAAGACCTGGTTCAGGAAACATACCTGCGTGCCTGGCGCTTCCTGGACTCCCTGAAAGAAGAGGCTTCAGCCAAAAGCTGGTTGACCACGATCCTCAGGAGAGAAAATGCTCGCCGATTTGAACGCAAGCAACTGGAGTATTCAGACGTCGAACTGGACAGTCTGCCGACGGCTCAATCCGACTTCGATGCCAGGCCTGAAGTCATCGCGCTACGTATAGCACTGAAGAAGTTACCCGCTGCTTACCGCGAGCCACTGATTTTGCAGGTATTGGAAGGTTATACCCTGGAGGACATCGCCGAAATTATGTCTCTGCCCAGAAACACGGTTGCGACACGACTGCACCGCGCCAGGCAAAAACTGAAACAGCAATTGGAAAAAGATGAGCGTGTTGCCAATGAACTGCCTTGAATTCAGAAGATTGACTTTGATCAATCCTGAAGACACCAACCCCGCAAGATTGGCCCATGAGCAGGAATGTCTACGCTGCACTGATTTCGCCCGACAGTTGCTGCGGCAGGATGATTTGATCCGGGAAGCATCCAGAATAGATGCCCCGGAAGGTTTTGCGGCCAGAATCATACTTAACCAGTCACTACAAGCACAATCGCGTCGGCCCACGCGTTGGTACTGGTTAGGTCTGGCCGCATCCTTTTTACTGGCCGTCGCACTGATACCCAATCTGATCGACGATGCATCCTATGCGTTTGAGGAAGGCCTCGTCGCCCATGTATCAGCCCATAATGTACTCAGCGCCGACTATCATGGTCATGTCACCGAAATGCAGGATGTGAAACAGGTGCTGGCAACAGCCAATACAGCTATGCCCAACGAGGTTCAGAACGTGATTTATGCCTCAACCTGCATTGTCGATGGTGAGGTCATGGCACATCTCCTGGTCGAGAATGACGATCAGCAATATGTTGTCTTCATCATTCCGGAAAGATCGATTGTCGAACGCCCATTCCAGCATGCCGACTGGTCTGTACAGACCGCCATGCTGGACGATCGGGGCATCGCCGTCATGAGCAGAAGCGGCAATGATGTTTCCGCGGCCGCCGCTGCCCTTTCAAGGCAGTTCGATACGCCTCTCAGTTCAGGCCAGACAATCTAGAGTTCAATACTCGCTCAGTTCAGTGTGCTGAGAAACTCAACCGTTCGATCGAAGGCGCCTTCTTCAGTATTGATGATCGCCGCACTGAAGTGGGTAACCCCGGCATCTTCAAAGCGTTTGATTTCCCCGCGCAGCATGTTTTCATCACCAAGAATAGCAATGTCCGCCGGACCATCGACGCCTTCCCGATCCAGCATGGCTCGATAACTGGGCAATTGACCATAGATCACGAGATCCTTATTGATTTTCTCTCTGGCTGCATCAACGTTGGTCGTTAACGCGATTGGAACACCACCTACCACGGTGGCATCGTCGCGCCCGAGACCAGGCAGGATATGATTCGCCATGGTCTTAGGCCCAACCATCCAGGTGCTGGTGCCGTCGGCGAGTTCACCCGTGACCTTCAACATAGCCGGACCCAACGCCGCCACAACCACCGGCATTCGCTCAACGCCGGGCACATCCAAGGCAAGACCGTGCACCCGATACTGCTCACCTTCATAGTCAACGGTTTCTCCGCGAACAAGCGGCATGAGAACTTCCAGATACTCACGCATGTGTCTGGCAGGTTTGTCGTACGACATACCTAGCAGATTCTCGATCACAACCTTGTGTGACAGGCCAATACCAAGGGTGAAGCGATTATTTGATACAGATGCCGTCGTCAGGGCCTGTTGGGCGATGGCCGTCGGGTGACGCGGATAGGTCGGTGTTACCGCAGTCCCAAGCCCGATGGTTTCCGTTTCCCGGCCCAGATGGCCGAGTATGGATATCGCGTCAAATCCAAAAATGTTCGGCATCCAGATATCGGATAGCCCGGCAGCTTCAAGCCTTTTTGCCGAAGCAATCAACTCATCAAGCGGCTGTTCATTCAGTACAGCTCCAATTCGCATCGTCTCTCTCTCCAAAAAAATCTATTTCAAGATACCCATTATCTCGGAATCCCATTTTCGGGACATCCATCATCCCGTCGATGGATACCCTCTAATTCATGGGTGTGTACAGCTTCCTGTCTATCCCTGCGTGATCCGGACGGGTATACCGCTTGACCGAGTCATTCCGGTAAATGGTTGCAGCTCTTCTTCTGCATTCACCAGCAAATTAGTGTTGCTGCCAACCTCTCTAACAGGTGCCTGCTGACCGGGCGCTGTACCCCAGCAGTGATGCATGGCAAGGACGCCGGGTTTGATCTTTGCATTTGCTTTAACGATCGCTGGTATCGAACCATGCTTTGAATGAACAACGACCTCGCTGTCATCCTCAATGCCGAGTTCGGCCAGGTCATCGGGATGAAGATTTGCCGGGTTGGTGGTGCCTGACTTGGCTTCGATTTCAGGCAGGTTACGGCCAAATGAATTCAGCACATACTTGCTGCGGTAACCGATCAATGTGTGAGTGTAGTCGGAATCGACGCCTGCGGTCTCCGCCAGCGCCTGAAATTCTTCCGCGACTCCTCCGGGGAAAAGCTTCAGGCGACCCTCTGCTGACTCCGGTGTCGGTTGAACCTCAACCTGCATTTCCTCAAAAATATGCCCGCCTGGATTATCACGCAGAAAGCCCAGGTCGACCCGTGATCCTTTTGTAATTGCCTGCAGCAATTCGAACTTTGTTGGCTTGCGATCGATGGGCATGGACTTCCCCTTGATCTGGACATCGAGGTTCAGCCGCTTGGCAAGACCCCAATAAAGTTCCCATTCCTCAATGACATCATTATCTGTTTCGACGACAGCCTTGCTGTAATGACTGTAAGGTTTCTCGTACCAGGGATCAGCGAGCAGAGTGACGTCCTCTCGCTCCAGCGTCAGCTTTGGCCCGAATAGATAGTCTGACATTTCTGATGTCGCCGACAGGTAAGGATCAATACAGACCAGGAGGTCAAGTTCCTGCATGGCAGCATAAGCCTTTCTCTGATCCGGCCAGGCCATCACAGGGTTGCCGGCGATGACGAACAGGGCTTTGACCTGCCCTTCCCCAGGGGTGAGGATTTCATCAGCGAGCTGCGAACAGGGCATTTCTTTCACCCCTGCTGGCGACACAAGCTCACCGTATTCCGGTCGGACACGACAGCTCACACCCTGGCCCCAGGCGACAGGCGACTCGTAAACCTGTGCAAATTTCGGCATGTCAGGTGCCAGTGCACCAGGGTTGGGAACAGTGTCGCCGGCACGGTAGAAACGACCGCAAATAATGTTAAGAGATGCCACAAGGTGTTGTGTCAGGTTGGGATGTGAACCCATTTCAGGGCCTGTCCCCGTTATCGCAGTGCCACGTGGCCCTGCGGCAAACAAACGCGCAGCCTCAGCAATGGCGTCTTCAGGTATATCGGTTCTCGCAGCGACACTGGCGAGGTCATAGGGCGCTACCTGTTCCCGGAGCTCATCCAGCCCACTCGTAAATTGGTCGCAGAAATCTGCATCATAGAGGTTCTCTTCGAGAATGATCTTGATCATACCTGCCAGCAGCGTGGAGTCTTCTCCTGGCTTAATCTGCAGATGAAGGTCAGCACGACCGGCGAGTTCCGTTTTCCTGGGATCGATAGCGATCAGTTTCAGACCACGATTTTGCGCTTTCCTGAGCTGAGCTGACGGGCTGACAGAGGGTACGCCACCCGGAGGCGCATAGTGTGAGGCAATGGGATTATTACCGATGATCATGGAGACATCAGAATCATGGAAAAAGTGACCACCACCCGTCCAGTATCCTATGCGTGAACCAACGAAAACCTTGGCGGGCTGATCTATCGTAACGCTCGTGTAATAGGAGTTTGACCCGAGCGCATTATGCCACTCGCGGCTGTATGCCAACTGCCCGGAATTCTGGAATGCGACGGTACCGTTATAGGTGGCAATCGCATCAGGGCCGTGCTCATCGACTATGGCCTTCACTTTCTCAGCGATCTGGTCCATGGCCTCCTCGCTTGAGATATCAACAAATTCGCCATCAGCGTTTTTCACCCGACACTTGGTCAGACGCTGAGGCTGATACATCTGCTCTACAAGCTGCCGGCCCTTGATACACGTATACCCACCATACATTTCATTGTCTGTATCAGGTTTCACTGATAAGACCTTTCCGTTTTCTACTTCCGCCACCATGGGGCAATAGGCGTGGCAGTATCGGCAGAACGTCTTGTGGCTTGTGGTCATCTCAACTTCCCAGCATTTCAGGTAAGCAGAGATTAAACCCGAAGTCGCTGAACAGGGGAAGTGTAAGAAATAGTGCCGATTTTCTGCATGGTTGCGTTTCGTATCTGCCATCGCCATGATTCAGCCAAAGTGAATCATTTATCCTGGAGGGCAGAGATGGCTGAACCGATCGTACCCAATTTTGGCGAGTTGCTGGCAGAGCATCTAAATGGCGTCCCCCCGGATGCATACCCCTTTTTGCTGTCACAGCTTGAGAGAACAGCAGCAGCGCGTTACCGGGGTTGGGCAGAGGACGTACCGGAGCACCGTGAAGGCATACTGCGTTGTGCCGACGCTGAAGATGAAATCGCGGATCGCGTCGAAGCCCTGTTCCCGCCTTCAGATGAGCACCGCGAACTGGTTGGTGAAATCATTCCGAAGGCCAAGGCGACCTACTATTCTGCATTCGAACCCTACACGCCGGTTGAACAGATGTTCATCCAGGCCAATGCGGAGCGTCAGGGAGCCGAAGCATGGCAAACCCTGAAAGCACTTTATCCTGATCAGGAGGAAGCGCTGGACGCGCTGTCTGTCCTTGAACTGAGCAGTGCTGAATATCTGGATGACCTTTTGCCGTCGCTGATGTAGTTCGTTACTTACCTCTATATATTGGTTCCCGTTTTCCTATGAAGCTGGCAACACCTTCCTTGTGGTCTGAGTATAAGAAGAATTAACCACATTTCTGCTTCATCAGCCAAGCCATGATCCCCCTAAAACTGAGTTTGGCTTCAGTTCTCGATGGGATTTGGTAGCTTTTATCGATCCGGTCGATGTCTGGTCAGTGTTGCCCAGGAAGGCCTGGTGAGAATCCGCCATGAATGAAGAAGTGACAACGGGATCGCAGTTGATGAGGAAGAAGCTGTTGGAACTATGAATTACTGCCATCATAGTAATGGTACTTTGGATTGAATGGCGTTATTGGTTGTCCGAACGGTCTCACGGCGTGATGACCGGGAGGGCTATACTCCCATCATGACTGCAACAGGTAAAACCCAGGGTGCCTGTTTCACCCTCATTCTAGGCGCACTTCTTCTCACGAGCTGTGGAGGCAGTGACCAGTCGTCTGTCTGGACGATGCAGGGTCAGGAAGGCCTGTGGATTCAGCGGGATATTCTGTCGACTGAGACCGAACATTCGGTTGTCGATAAACTATTCTACGATGTCCTCAATGAACGAGTCTATATCGCCTCGCGAATCTATCCGGGTGACAGGATGCTGACGGTTGATGATGTCAGTAATGCCCGTCTCCAGTATTACGGTCTGGATCCGATGGGTTTGTCGAGGGAGGAGGAGCAGACCAAGGATGATGTATCCGCCATCGAGTTAGATGCAAACCATTCCATCCTATTGTCCAGTGGTTTGCAGCGCAGTATTGGCGGGGAAACCCGCCGCCAGCCTAATGGCGCCCTGGTTCTGCGTACGATCATCGACGAAACCACCTATGAAGTAGAACGAACAGCCGGGTTCCCATTCTTCGGTGACAGCTATGCTGAGCAGGTAGGGGACGGCAAGGTGAGCCTGGAGCTGTCAGGTGCTGAAGGTGTGTTGTTCTCCATAGAAGATCGGTACACCGAGAACTCGAGCGAATTCACCGCCATGTTCACGCCGGATGGTCGCTATGTACTCGTTGTCCTGCCTGATGAGCCTGAGTCGGCAGCGGCTCAGCTGCCGGGCGGTCATCGGCTGGTGCTTGTTGGAGGGCTGCCCATTGATCGTGACAAGCTGAAGGTTGTCGCTGAACTCACGTTGAAAGGCAAGGCGAAAGAAGAATTCGAGACCCGGCAGATCGAGCAGCAACAGTACCGGGACGGGCTGATTACAGCAGAAGCCTACTACGGCGAGGTCTATGTGAAAGCTGTCGACAAGATCAGGCGATGCGATGATATCACCTACATTATCGGTGAGATTGAAAGGCTGGCGGTTCGGGATAGTGTGCTTGACTTTGGTCAGCCTAAAATCGTCGGCAAGGTCTTCGCCTTCGACTACGAAGCGCCAACCAGTTCAGGCGAAATTCAGGTTATCGTGCTTGATCCCGAGCATGAACTGACCGAGTCGAATTCCTATCGATCTTACCTTGAGTCAATCGATATCCGATCCGACAGCGGCGTTCGATACGCCAACTGCCCGTAGTAATGAAAACAGTCGTTGGGTATAAGAAGAATTAACCACATTTCTGCTTCATCAGCCAAGCCATGATCCCCCTAAAACTGAGTTTGGCTTCAGTTCTCGATGGGATTTGGTAGCTTTTAACGAAATATCGAACTGGAGCACGCTGATGATTCTGCATTCTTTGCAATTTCGGGCCGCCAAGTCGAGTTAGATTCCACCAGTGTTGGCTGATGTCAGAATAGTTGACTCAAGTGATCAAATAGACCGGATGGCGGTGAGCGGTTTCTCGTCTGTGATGTCTCATCCAGGCCCAGATGTTTCAGTATTTTCTCAATGACATCAGCGTTCTCTATACAGGCAATGATCTTCACGTTGCCATTGCTGGCGACCGACAGGCGCTGCTCGGCTATCGCAGGTCTCGTGATATATCGAGCCAGTCGTTCGAGTTTCTTACGCTGATTGGACTTGCATGCCACCACAGCATGCAGTGAGAAGCCCGACTGCTTGCTGACCAGTTCGCTCGATTTCGCGCTATTGTTGCTGGTTGGCACAGTCTGCAGTGTCAGGGCTTTCTTCTCGGCATTGGTGCCAAATGCCAACCTGTAGGTAATCGATGCACCGATTATGTCATGCATCGCACCTTCTTCCTCCGGTACCAGATCCAGGTACTCAGACTCGGCATCACGATAAAGATATCCTGCTCGCTCCAGATACCGTGATACCAGACGAATTCGGGGGATAGTAAAAGCAAACCCCATTTCTACTGCTCAACTAAGTAAATCAGCGTCCTGAGTTTTGGGGTCTTGCTGATGTATTAGAACCTGGGTCTGTAGATGTCTGGAAATTTGAGAACGGATAAGCGCATAATCACAATACGTCATTTACGAAAGGACTCACTTAATGATGAAAGCACTTGGTCTCGCCTTAACTTTGATTTTTCTAATCGGATGCCAAGAGGACGCAGATGATCAACGCCCACCTGTTGCGCCCCAGACAGTGTTCCGTACACCTGACCAAATAGATCCGAATTTAGTCGCCGTAAGAACGGCGTTCGCGTTCTCAGAAGATCCCGGAAATGATCTGGGTTATGAAGTCCTACCGGACCCTTTTCGTATCCATGTTGTATTTGAGGAAAGTGGTGCCCCAAATTTCGCCAATCGAGATCAGTTTCGTGCAGCAGTCAATATCGGAACAACTAGTGATATTGCCAAGTATGGGGGTGAGTCGGGTGTGCTGTTCACTATCTACAATGTGGAGACTGGAGATAATCAGCTGGGGCCATGGGCAAGCTACAAAGCACGTTCTAATGTCCGGACGATGAGCTGTGACGAGTCAGAAAGGCTTGGCTGGAAAGTATTCCCAGGCAACCGCTTTGATGAAGTTCAGATTCGAGTTCGAACGGCAGCGATGAGCGATCACATGTTGGTCTACCAAAATGGTCACCCAGATCCATCTTTGCATCCTTCAGGCGGTTACTTCAACGAAACTATCCAGCATTGGTGTGGGGATAGACCTGAGGCTACAGATTGGATGGAATTGAACGATTCATAAAAAGGTAATGGGGTTAGCGCAAGACCGCCAAATGTTGTAAGGCATTTGTAGATCTTACGTGACCTCGCTAGTTCACTTGCCTTTGAAGGTTGGCTCCCGTTTCTCCATGAAACTGGCAACACCTTCTTTGTGGTCTTCGGTCTGGAATAGAATAGCGAGCGTCTGAGCAATCCAGTTACCGACTTCATCATAGTCGCCGTAGTATGAGCGCCTGAGCCCTTCTTTCAGGTGGCGCACGGCAAGCGGTGGATTGCAGGTAATTCTCTCAGCGAATTTTCGTGCTTCGTCCATCAAATCTTCATGGGGCACGACCTTCGACAGCAGACCGATATCAAGTGCTTCTTTAGCGGAGATGATATCGCCGGTAAATAATAGCTCTGCGGCCTTTTCTGCCCCAACGATTTTAGGCAGGCGCACCATGCCACCCACGTCTGCGACAAGCCCGCGCTTCACGAAAAGTTCACCAAACTTGGCTTTCTCCGAGGCAATACGAAAGTCTGCCATGAGCGACATATCCATTCCCCAACCGACGGCGGCACCGTTAACGGCGGCGATGATCGGCCGATCACAATCCAGGATCGCTTTTGCGGCCGGGGTGGTGCCAGGCCTGACATCCCTTAGCCTGCCTCCTCCCCCATCATCGCTTCCTATCTTCATCATGATCTGCTTCACGTCGTCACCGGAACAGAAAGCGCGACCGTTGCCGGTCAGGATGATGCAGCGTACCTCTGAGTTTTTCTGGAGATCACGAAATATCTCCTCAAGCTCTGCATAAGCCTGCCAGTTGATGGCGTTCATCACGTCAGGCCGATTGATCGTTACGGTTGCGATGTGGTCAGAGATATCGAGCATCATGCATTCATAATCAGACATGGGTTTCTCCTGCTTTTTGCCTGGTTTGTTTACCGGGTTTCGTTACTGTGCGGTACCTTGTAATACTTCGTGACCGCTGGCCTCGATCATCCACGGGCGACCGTAATGGTCAACCGATATCTCATAGGCGTAACTGTTCGTCAGTTGCCAATCGTTGACCGTGGCGCCCCATCGATGCACAGCGCCGTCCTCTGCAACGGCCTAGATATGCGGCCTACAATTACTCTGGACCTGACCAGTATCTGAGTATGCATGATAGATGACCGCAACCTCTGCGTTCGCATCGGTGATTGTCGATCCAATTCCTGGCTGTGTATAAAACACCTCCTCTTTAGTTCCACAATTTTTAGACCAAACATTCCACGACACAACGTTCTTAAAGCCCATGGCAGTTAACCTGTTCATGTAGACTTTGTGATTTTCGTAAAGTTTCGGTTTGGGGATTACCGCTTTGACATTCTTCCACAATATCACTTGACTAATTCTGCCGGAATAAGGCGTTCCCGGATTCGGGGTAGTGGCAGCAACGTTACTTGAATTCACAGTCGGGCTAGTAGTAAAGACGGCACGATTTCTCTCAGTATATGAGTCGGCGATTAGCATTAATGAGCTGATCAAAGTCATATTGCCGGTACAGAATGGTTTGCTGCCGGGAATCTGCATGCAGTCCCGAAAATTCTGGCCCACGAAGTTCGGCATGACGAGTTGGGTGCCCTTGTAGACGGTTACTATGGAGCCATATGCCACCTGGGTGCCCGCAGCGGGATCGGTGGCGCTCACCTTACCAAGCAAAGCCTGATCTGTGATATTGCCCGAAGCGTTTTGATAGGTCATCCCGCCTTGGGTGAGCGTGGCTGTCGCCGCGTCCACATATTTCCCAAGAACATTGGGAACGGTGACGTGGGAGGGTTGCTTGTAAACATTCACGTTCACCACCTCGCCAGCTCGGACAAAGGTGCCTTTGACGGGGTTGGTAGCCGTCACCTGGCCTATTGTGGCGAGGGCGGTTGCTTCTGTAT
>JABHYO010000118.1 GCA_018656865.1 Gammaproteobacteria bacterium
GGAACGGTAATGAATCACTCATGACTTCATCTCTACGATGGCGCGCCGAACCGATGCCAGTATCTGTTGATAGCCGGTACAACGACACAGGTGACCGCCCAGCAGCTCCATGATCTCCTCATCCGACGGGTCCGGATTCTCCTCCAACAGCGCTGAAACACTCAACATAATTCCCGCGGTGCAGAACCCGCACTGCAGTCCATGTTCCTGTCTGAACGCTTCCTGGATCGGGTGCAGACTCTCTCCTTCAGCAAGTGATTCAACAGTCCGAACACTCTGTCCATCCGCCTGTACTGCGAGCGTCAGACAGGATCGAACGGGCACACCATCCATCAGAACCGTACAGGACCCGCAAACGCCATGTTCACAGCCGACGCGCACTCCGGTCGTGGCCAGATCGTGACGCAATGCATCGGCAAGGGAACGTCTCGGCTCCACACTAATATGATGCAACTGGCCGTTGACCTCGATCTCAATCGGCATCAAATCCTTGGACTCCACTAGGTTCATTAGAGCTCTCCTCCAGCCGTTGCACGATCCACCGCTTCTTCCAGTGCGCGAATCGTCAGTTCGTGGGCCAATGCACATCGATACTGCGCCGAGGCATGGACGTCATCATCGGGCGTAAGTTGGCTACTGACTTCCTGAGCTACAGCCCGAAAACTGTCCTTGCCCGGTCGCTGGCCCCGCAGTAGTTGTTCCGCACTTTCGAGCCTGAGTGCAGATTCTCCCAGACCATAGAATACGAGTGTGCAATCGCCAATGTCAGCTCCCTGCAGGGTAACGAATGCCACGACACCGGCCAGTGCAAAGTCTCCGTGTCGACGTGAAATCTCCTGGATGCTCCAACCCGTACCTGCTGTCGGGATCGGCAACCTGATCTCAGTCACTAGTTCTTCCGCGGCAACAGCGGTCATGTAATATCCCTGATAAAGTTCCCGCACCGGGAGCGCTCGCTCACCTTTTGTACTCTTTATGCTGAGTTCAGCATCGAGTGCCAGCGCGATAGCTGGTAGTTCAGCGGAGGGATCGCCGTGTACGACGCTGCCGACGATGGTACCGCGACTGCGAATCTGGGGGTGCGAGATAAGCCTCGCTGCTGCTGTCAGAATTGGCAACCGGGTACTTATTAAGGCGTGATCATCCATGCGCCGCTGACGGCAGATCGCTCCGATATGTAACCGACTGTCCTGCTCACTAATATCCGTAAGATCAGACAGACCATTGATATCGATCAACACGCCCGGTCTGGCCAGACGCATGTTGAGCAGGGGCATAAGGCTTTGTCCACCGGCGATGATTTTGGCATCGTCCCCGTGCTCCTGCAGCATCTCGAGGGCTTCGTCGATGCTGGCGGGTTTGAGATATCCGAAAGGTGCTGGTTTCATCGTCTGTATCTATTCACTATTCAATCGAGGATAGCAGGTTATCCAGGTAAACCCTCAGCTCGCCGCTTTACCTCGGCATACTGATCCAACAAGCGCAAAGTCTCATCGCGATCCTCGCTCCAGACCGTCAGCAACGCACGCTGTACACCCTCACGCCCAAGATTAATGAGCCCGTCCGGATCAGTAGTAGCGCCGGCAACGACAACCTCGAGACTCGACGGATCACGGCCGACTGCTTCGAATTCCCGTTTGATCGGCTCCAGTCGATCAGCCAGAGATGACCGACCACTGATAGGCATCCAGCCATCGGCATAGCGCGCAATCGCACGATAGGTTCGTGGTCCCATGCCACCGATAACTATCGGTGGTCCACCGGATCGAGCCGGTTTAGGCCATGCCCACGACGGCGACACGCTGGCATGCTGACCCTTATGGGCTGCAACTTCATCCCGCCAAAGGCTTCGCATGATAGCTATGCAATCTTCCGTTTGGTCGCGTCGCTCAAGATACGGGGATCCATGATCTTCTCCCTGCTCCCGGTTCCAGCCGAATCCTGCGCCGATTATCACCCTACCGCCGGTCAGATGATCGAGCGTCGCAAACTGTTTCGCGAGCCAGATCGGATCATGCTGTGGGATCAGAGTCACCGCTGTGCCAAGTTCCAGATTGGTTGTCACTGCACCTATCATCGACAGGGAAACAATCTGATCGAGCATGTGACTGTAATAATCTGGTAGTGGATCGTTTTCGCCGGGTCGGCTACCGGGCCACACGGTTTCTCGGCTCACGGGGATATGGGAGTGTTCTGGTAAAAACAGGGAAGCGAAATTTCGCGCCTCAACCTCTCGAGCTAGCTCTATCGGCGACATCGAACGATCCGTAACGAACATCGTAATGCCGATAGCTGGAAGGTCACTCACTGTTCATTTCTCCCTTTTTTCGATGCCGACTGGGTTCTCCACAGCCCGACTTGTTGACGCGTTCCCATATTGAGAGTATGTTTTTATAACGCGTGGTAAAATACCATGACTGCCTGGCAATATCGAGCTGCCAGAACCCACAGATGAGAAGGAAAATTCAATGTACCACTTACTCGACGGAATCCGTGTGCTGGATTTCTCAGCCTACGTCACCGACGTGGTCGGCTGTCATTTCGCTGACATGGGCGCCGATGTTATTAAGGTCGAACCACCACCAAGGGGTTCTCTGTCACGCCTGGTTGAACCCTACGTGACGCATCTCGGACGCAACAAGAAAAGCCTGGGCATTGATCTCAAGAAGGACGACGCGAAGGCCGTCTTCACTAAGCTCGTTAAAGAGTCAGATGTCATTATCGACGCACTACGGTCGGGGGCGCTCGATGCACTCGGCTTCGGCTATGAAGATGCGATCAAACTCAACCCAAAAATTGTCTACCTCTCGGTTTCCGGGTGGGGGAAGACAGGCCCTTACCGACGGCTCCCCAGCCACGGTCAATCCTTCGATACTTTCTCATCCGTAGAGCCGGTGGTTGTTGAGGATGGTGTCGCGCGCAGTGTGTTTAACTCAGGTCACGAACTGGCCGGGCAGATGGGCTGTTCATTTGGCGTCATTGCTGCTCTCTCCGCACTACTCAACGCACAGAAAACCGGCAAGGGCGTTCATATTGACGTCAGCGAAGGTGAAGCCGGCGCGTGGTACTTCTGGTCGGCGGCTTACGACCTGCTCAACAAGCCGAAAGAAGAACGTAAGTTCACACCACCCAGCGTCGTTCAGGCAGATCAACGTACACGCTACCGGGTTTACGCCACCAAAGACGGTACTGCGGTTTTCCTTCAGGCCCTTGAGAAGAAATTCTGGGTCAATTTCGCCAACGGCCTTGAACGAACCGATCTCGCTGAGCGGGGTAACTGGTCGATGGGGCTTGATGCCGGTGGTTATGAAGGAGAGTTTGAGGAACTTTGCGCCATCTTTATGACTAAGACTCAGCAGGAATGGCTACAATTCTTCATTGAACATGACGTAGCTGGCGGCCCCACCAACAGCCTCGTTGACCTGATGGATGACCCGCACTTTGTTTCCCGTGACCCCTTCGTTGAGGTCGACAATTTCAACGGTGACGGCAAACTCAAGATGCTGGGCACACCGGTCAAGATCAAGGGTGAGAAGTTTGTGCCTAACAATCCACCTTCATTCGGTCGCGATACAAACGATATCCTCAAAGAGATCGGCCTGACTGACGAAGAAGTAAAAGCACTACACGACAGCGGTGCTGTGCAATCCTGATCGGCATACATATTGCCCGCCGACCGGCGGGCAATGTTATTCCCTGCTCCTTTTGATATACGCCAGGGCTTTCTCTCGCCGATAGCTTTTGCCATTATTGACTCCTGCTCGAACACGACTTACATTTTGTCGTTGAGAGATCGAGAAGGGGCAGCGGGCATGTTAGATAAAGCTCAGCCAGGTGATTTCAGCGAAACAAAGCTGCAGGGACAACACCTGCTCGAACGTCATGCCAAAATGCTGGAGATGATTGCTACCGGGCAGCCTTCAAAAAACATCTACGACGCCATCGCACTGATGTATGAGAGCCTTCACCCCGGTATGCGATGCTCTTTGCTCGAACTGAAAGGCGATAGACTGATACACGGCGGGGCACCGAGCCTGCCCCAGGAATACTGCGCAGCGATTAATGGTCTCAAAAACGGGCCCGACGTTGGTTCCTGCGGCACCTCCACCTATACCGGGCAGCGTGTGCTTGTCGAAAATATCGAAACCGACCACAAGTGGGCGAATATCAAAGATGTTGCCCTGCCGCATGGTATGCGCTGTTGCTGGTCACAGCCCATCAAGGATAGCAAAGGCAAGGTTCTTGGCGCGTTTGGCATGTACTACGATTACCCCGCTTTACCGGATGCCGATGAATTGGATGATCTTATTTCTGCTGCAAGAATCAGCGGCATAGTCATGGAACGGGACCAACGAGAGCTTGAACTGAGGCAGAGCGAAAACAACTATCGCCGTTTGGTAGAAAACTTACCCCACCGCTTTTTTCTGAAAGACAAAAACTCTGTCATTGTTTCGTGTAGCCGGAATCTCGCCGATGATCTGGGGAAAACGCAAGAAGAACTGATCGGTACTACAGATGCGGAACATTTCTCCCCGAAGCACGCTAATATATTTTTAGACCAGGATCAGCGGGTACTGCAGTCAGGTATTCCCGAAGAGTCAAACTATTCGCTTGGCAAAGAAAACGAAAAGAGATCATATCGGATAGTAAAAGCACCTGCTTTGGATGAAGCGGGCCAGGTTGTCGGCATTCTAGGTTTTTACAATGACATCACCGAGCAACAGCAGTTGGAAGAGAACTACCATCGCGCGCAAAAAATGGAGTCGCTTGGACTGCTGGCAGGCGGTGTCGCTCACGACTTAAACAATATCCTGTCCGTGGTCGCCACCTATTCAGAATTACTCCTATCCAAAATCGCCGCTGATGACCCGATGGCATTCCACCTCAAGAAAATCAGGAATTCAGGCTTTCAGGCTTCGGCTTTCGCCACAGATCTGCTGACAATTGCCCGCGGAATTGCGGTCAACAAAGAGCCCCTGCAGATAAACACTCATGTTGAAGATTACCTTGCGTCCTCGGAATTCGAAGTATTAAAACAGGCCTATCCAGAAACAAACATCCGTTCTGAACTCAGCGATGATCTGCGAAATATCAATGCTTCCTCTGCCCACTTCGGCAAAGTCATCATGAACCTTGTATCGAATGCCTTCGAGTCCATCGGCGCAACGGGGAATGTCGTCATCTCGACCAGCAACAGACAATTGGACACGGCACTGCATGGTTACGAGACCATCGATCCAGGAGAGTATGTTGTATTTTCAGTTAGCGATGACGGCCCCGGTATTCCCGCGGAGAGTCTAAAGCGCATATTCGAGCCGTTCTACACCCGGAAAACAATGGGTAGAAGCGGGACTGGGCTGGGGTTGACGGTCGTGTGGAATATTGTCCAGGACTTCAAAGGCTCAATTGACATCATCAATGATAAAAGTGGTGTGCGATTTGACCTCTATTTCCCTGCCTCCAGAGAGTCAGTACGTGATGCTCCGGCACTTCCGATTGACGCGTATCAGGGTAATGGTGAAACCATTCTCATCGTCGATGACATGGAAATTCAACGCGAAGTTGCCTCCGCTGTATTGGAGGAACTGAACTATCGTACGAAAGAAGTCAGCAGCGGTGAATCTGCGATTGAGTATCTACGCGATCACCCCGTTGATCTTGTGTTGCTCGACATGATCATGGATCCAGGCATGAACGGCAGGGAAACCTACGAGAAAATATCCGAGCTGTACCCTGGTCAAAAAACAGTCATCGTCAGTGGCTATGCAGAAACCAGCGATGTGCGGGAAGCACAGGATATTGGTGCCGGCCAATTCGTTAAAAAACCATATACGATTGAACAGATTGGCCTGGCAGTTCACGCTGAGTTAAATCAGAACTAACGTGTGTAATCCTTATAGCTGCCGGGCTGAATACATAATTAGTACAGGATTGCGCATATAGGCGCCATATTTCAAGGTCATACTCGTGTTAAACAACAACACAGATAGACACCATGGCCGCGCTCTTAGCCTTCTTGAAAAGCAAACCCATCATTCTTGGACTGGTGATACTGACGCTCCTCATTCCGCTGTCTCTGATTGAATCCAAAATTAGCGAACGCGCCCAATTCCATCAGCAGGCGGTGGATGAAATCAGCCGCAGCTGGACCCACCGTCAAACCCTGACCGGCCCCATTCTCGTGGTGAACTATTCCACCACCAAAGAGACCACCTACTGGAGCGAACCAGACCAGAAATACCTCCAACATACCCAGTCACTGCCGGAAACGTTGATGCTACCGATGAAGAGGGTTGCGCTCACATCGGATCTGACGACGGAGGAACGCTACAGGGGCATCCACAAGGTACAGGTTTACAACACCCGAATGCACCTTGATGGTGACTATGATCCCGATTCGTTTCTTGAGCTTCTCGGCACTGAGGGCTTTGAGCAACTTCATAGCGCCTACCTCTGGATACACGTTAGCGATCAACGTGGTTTTCTGGATATTCCCACGCTTGCCTGGGGAGATACTCATCGTACGTTTTCCGCCGGCGGTCATCCTCATTTGGATCAGCAGGGTATCAAGGTCGATCTTGATCAGATCGCTTTGTCCGAAGAAAGATCATTTTCATCGGAACTGACCCTGCGTGGCACCTATCAGATGAGCTTTGTCCCCACCGGCATCACTACGCATATCAAAATGACCTCACTCTGGCCGCATCCCAAATTTATCGGCCGATATCTCCCTACTGAACGCTTGATCGATGAGGGCGGCAAAGGCTTTTCAGCAATATGGCGGATAACCGAACTCGCTACCAATATCAGTCGCGATCTCACGAAGTGCGGACAAGGGAATTGCATGAGTTTGCTAAACAACCACCTTGGGGTGGAGTTGCTTACGCCCGTCGACATTTATTTAATGACCGAGCGGGCGGTGAAATATTCATTACTGTTTGTGGGTCTTGTCTTTGCTCTTTTAATCGCCGTTGAAATCAGCAGAGATGTCGACGTACATCCCATTCAATATTTGATGATAGGGGTTGCCCTTTCTATCTTCTATCTCTTGCTGATAGCGCTCTCGGAGCACATCGCCTTTCCCTTTGCCTACATCATCGCCACACTCATGTGCACGGGATTGCTGGCCTTCTATGGCCGCCATATCTTCAGGGGGGTATTGCCAGGACTCAACTTTGGCGTCCTCAATGCCTTACTGTTTGGCCTGCTCTATGTGGTACTGAATGCCGAGGATGTCGCACTGCTGCTGGGTACGCTCATCACATTTATCATCGTCACTATTCTGATGGTGGTAACGAGCAACACCGACAGGCTCGCCGCTTTCAGTGCGAGGCTTCAAATGAAAAAAGAAAGCTGAGGATCAACTGCCCGGGAAATCCGCTGTTTTCAAGTCCATAAGGTGCGACACTCCAAATGTGTTGGTTTAATAAAGAGAAAAATCGAGCATGTCTCTGTTAGTTTCAAGGCCCGGGGTATATCTGCTCTTATCGATCAGTTTGCTCCTTTCTCCCGGTAGTCTTCAGGCAGAAGATAGACGGCTGGATATTGCCTGGGAGACTTTTCAATTTATGACCAGCATGCCGCCAGCTTCAGAGTTGGAGGGCAAATTTGCGCAATATGTATACAGACTGGATGGTAAGCGCTCGGGTACTAAATTCCTTCTCGACAACCTTGGAGAATTTTCAGGCGCTGCGGCACTTGAAATCATTCTTATCGACGGGGCGAGCGAGCGCACACACCTGGCTATGCTTTCCCACGAGTATAAAAAACGCTATGGGCGAATTCTTCTCGACAAAGACGGTGAATTTGATTTCGCTCAGGCCATGCAACGTTGGTCAAATTGGCGCAGGGTCACCGAAACAGGATTCATCGCATTCATTGTTGTACAAAACAAT
Source organism: Gammaproteobacteria bacterium (assembly GCA_018656865.1). GTDB lineage: Bacteria > Pseudomonadota > Gammaproteobacteria > Pseudomonadales > Azotimanducaceae > UBA9659. The sequence continues at coordinate 7,896 of JABHYO010000118.1, forward strand.
CTTGGATTCCGAAAACCTATCTTTCTCGGATTTTGTCCCGTCGATGAGGGCTGGAAGATTTGCCTGGCGGATGACTAGGCGACCATAACCTATCCGGTCAAAACCGATCTCGACTTGACCACCGATCACTAGTCATCGCCGGCAGCTTCAGTCAGTGCGCAATACGAAGGGACTAGACCAATAATCTCCTGAACCTCTTCAGGTAGATCCTCATTTTCTATTGCCACTGACCTTGGTGAATACCCGAAAACCATCAGGTCTCTGACCTTGTCGCAGGGCGCTCTGGCTGAAATCAGCTCATGAAAGCGTTGGTACGCGACACGCCGGTCAATTAGACAAAACAGTCGCGCCTGGCTTATCTGCTCATCTTCTGAGATCTGATCCGACAACGTCGACAGTATTGATTCAACAGAAGCCACATACTCGTCATAGCTTTCTGCTTTGTCCGGGCCAGCGGTCAGTTGGAGGCAGTGACCTTCGTCTGCCTGAACACTTGCACTGAAAAGAGAAACGGCAAAAAACCAGAGGATTGGCCCTGAAGTATGTATTTGAGTGCTCACCTGTAAAACGCCCCTTCGATACGCAGACTCACTATGGCAATGGGTATCTCCTAGCCCCCTCGCAACCAGCGAGTAATGCGGTTAAACCAGCCCGTTGATACAACACTATCGGCTCTCTTAGCTGCCTCCTGCGCCGCCTCAACCTCAGCCAGTATCTCTTCGATATATCGAACTGCGCTGCCGATTGTCGAAAAACCGTAACTGTTTCGCTCTTTCAGAGCTGCCTTGTAGTCAATTGCCATCGACAAAACGTCCTGAGAATAGTGCTGCCAGTCCCGATAGTCTTCATCCAACTGTTTTATCCTGGTCAGAAGCGTCATTAACACGAGGTGATCTTTACTCGCATCCGGATCACCCGAGGCGGTAATACGCGCCACCTCGTGTTTGATTTGCGCGTACAAGCGATCATGAAACTGCTCGATCAGGCTATTTGCTATCATCTACAGCTTCCTATTAAACATCCCGGGTTCAGCAAACATCTAGTCGCCCGCCATCACTTCTGTCTGTACCTTACAGACAAATTCGTCGCCCTTTAGGGTCCAGCTAATTTCGCCTGGCAGAGTCAAAGGTTCAAACCAGGATACGAAATCCAATCCCTCAATGATTTTTTCCTGAACCTGAAACTGCGCTCTACTTTCGCCGTCAATAGATTGATACATAATTTCTACGTGTGTGAACAGCTTTGAAGACTCAATCTTTATCCGATGATATTCACCACGATGAATGCTGAAGACGTTCGGAAAAGGATGCCAGGAAGCGTGAGCGACAAGCGCACCATTGACTCGAGATTTTGTGACTATCTCTCCCAGAAGCACCACATCGTCACATTCGCTATTAGCTTGCGCACATCCTGCTGTATGCACCAGCAGCAAGCTCAACACCAGCAATTGCATCATCATGGTTCTGGCGGTAACGTTAATCCCCTTCTGAAGCCGTCGCCAATAGAACCCGCAGAGCTCCTCGAACTGCAAAGCGTGGTACCGCATTCATATTTCTACTCCGGGGACAATCAACGTCGGTGGCTGTTGAGCCACTCCGTGCTCATCTGTTGCGCTTCATTGAGTTGAGCCGGGGTGAGTTGTTTCGCCAGTCGGTCTCGTGCCCTCGATGCCTGCTCTGAACCATAGGCACCGGCGATATGGAACCACATGTATGAACGAGTGAAGTTCTTGGGTACTCCCGTTCCATTTTCGTAAAAGATTCCCATGATGAGCTGGCTATGGCTATGCCCTCGTTCTGCACCCTGCTGGTGCCATTTCGCGGATGCCACCAGATCTCCCGGGACCTCCTCACCGACTCTGTAGATCTCACCGAGCGCCATAAGGGCATCGGGGTGCCCTTGAGCACCAGCCTTCTCGAACCAATCAAGGGCGTAGGTGACATTCTTATCCACACCAGCGCCTGAAAAATACAATAGAGCCAACCCATATTGCGCAGGAGCTATACCAGATTTGGCCGGCTCAGACAGCAGTTCAAAAGATTTCGTATGGTCTTTCTCAACACCTCGACCTTGCATGTGCATCATGCCGAGCGCCGCGTACGCTCTTAAATCTCCTTTCTTTTTTGCTTGCTGGTAGGACTTGACTGCTCCACTGAGATCCTGCGGACCACCATGACCTTGTTCCTGGAGCATTCCGAGATAGAAAAATGCGTCCATTGGCGGATTTTTGCTTTGGGATGCAGCGGTCATCCATTTTCTTGCGGCAGAATAATCTCGGGCTGTACCTTCACCTGCTGCATACATCAGACCTATGTCGACCTGTGCTTGCGAGTCTCCTGATTCTGCCAGACGGGTGTACCAGTCAAATGCTGCTACAGGATCTTCTTTCGTGAAAGTCCCATATCTGTAGCTGTCGCCCAACATTCGCATGGCCAATGTATGACCATTGCTGGCCGCCTGTTGATAGTATCTCCGGGCTTGCCCTTCATCGGTAGCAACGCCGGAGCCTTCAAGATACATTTGGCCTAACTGGAAGAGTGCTTTCGTATGATTCTTGTTCGCAGCTCGTTTCAACCAATGCAGCGTTTTCTGATGATCGACACGTGTCCATCCTGTGTTCTGGTAGAACATCCCCAATTGGTATTCCGCTTCGGTATGGCCCTGATTGGCGGCTTTGGTAAGCCATTCCTCTCCTGTGGGAATACTGCCGACAATAACTTCGCGTGTGCGTAGATATATTTGCCCAATTCTGAGTTGGAGACCGGGGCTTTGGCTTTTTTTCGCTGCCCGTTCAAAATACCGGAGAGCATCTTTATCTGGAGTTTTCGAATTCAGCTTAAAACTAAGACCCGCCCCTAAATCAACATCAACTACCCTTCGCTTGTAGTAGAGCTCACCTGCTATTAAGAGGTCTTCAACGGTACTGTCGGGATCATTCGCTTTCGAAAGGTTGCGTATGATCTGTTCGTGGTTCTTGCTGTGATAATAGACTTCGATGGCTGACATCGGCCTATAGTCATCCGCGGCTGTCCCTGTAATCGGGAAAAGCAGCAATACCATCACGAACAAGGCCATGAAGAGCGGCATTGTCCTCATAGGGCAGATGGAAACGCTGTTGCTAAGTTCAGGTGGTCTGATGGCTTTACCCGGAACAAGACTCTTCACCTTGAAATCCTCCTGGATATCGAATAGTTCATGCTCGCTGCTGCTCGGCAGGCAGAAGCCAGATGCCCGCTGCAGAAACAATGGCAGCACAGATTGCTGCCATCCACGCGGCTTCATAAGAACCTGTCGTATCCCTCAGGTATCCAGCCAACCAGGGACCGAGCGCAGTTGCTGTCATAAAGGGACCGAACAACCCCATCACCTGACCGAAAGACGGCATGCCGAAATGCCGAGAGACCATCGCGCCGAGCAATGGCAGAAAACCACCTGCAGACAGTCCCATAGTGATGCTGATCACAACCAGTAACCACCAGGCAGGGTCGCTCAGCATCAAGAGGAGACTGATCACCAATAACACGCAGCCCAGAACAAACAGCCAGCGTTGATCCCAAACATCCGCCATGAAGCCAAAGAACACTTTCCCTCCCACCATGACCAACGCGTACATAGCGACAAGATAGGAAGCTCTTTCTGCGTCGATACCGAGGTCAGCAACAAAAGGTGCGAAATTCTGCTGCATCGCCCCAGAGGCCGTAATCAAAGGAACAAAAGCCAGTATCAGAGCAAAGAAAGCACGTGCTCTAAGAATGTCGGCGACACGCCAGGGCAGCTCAACCTCGACCTCGCCGTTAGCGCCTGACTCTGATACGCCACTACTATCCTCAGGTGGATTTCGCACAATCAGCCAAACGATCGGCACAACAATCACCAGGGTAAAGGCAGCCAGTACCTGGTTGGTTGTTCTCCAGCCGAACTCACCGATCAATGTGGCGATCACGATGGGTAAGAGGAATCCACCGATGGACGTACCGGTCGCCACCAGGCCAATGGCTGTCCCGCGTCGGCTAACGAACCATCTACCGGCAAGTATCTGCGAGGCCAGAGGGCCAGCCAGAAGAATTCCAAAAACTACCAGGAGGCTGTAAATAGCACCGACGATCCAGAGCGAACTTGCCAGTGACGATAGAAACAACCCCGCCGAAAAAATACTCAACCCCATGGCAACCAGTGCGCGAATTGAATATTTGTCGAGTGCCCTGCCCGCAAAGGGTGACAAGAACCCCATCGAAATCTGCATGGCAACGAAGATCAGCATGATGTCCGCTCGACTCACGCCGAACTCCTGACGCCACGGCTCGATGTAAAAGGTAAAACTGAAGAAGGCAATGCCGAAGACAACGGCTTGAAAAAGAAGGCAGACGCCCAGAACATTCAATCCAAAATACCACCGCACAACTATTGGCTCCGTTACAAATTTTGAGTCGCCAACGTTGTTCGCGTGGCTATTATCTACAACCCTACCATATCAACACCGGCCCACCCGGCTGAAGTTTTGAATCAGGCAAATTCAGGCATGACTTCTTTCGCAAACAACCGCATGGCTTCTTGTGCTGATCCACCTCCGCCTAGGGCATCGTTCGCTGTGTGCTTGTTCGTCAGAAACATCAGATTGATCTCATCGAACCCAATTGCTTCGTGCCAGCGGCGTAGCTCCTCAATACAGAACTCTGGCGTACCAGCGATCGACCGATCCCTCGCAAAGGTTTCGTAATCGACCCGCTCACCGGAAGCCACACGCTGCAGGACCGGATCGTGTACATCTCCCTCTGTACCCGCCTCCCAGTAGTATTTGTGGAAGCCGAGTGCACGGTCGAGCCATTCACGTTCGACCGCTTCCCTGCTGGGTGCGACCCAGGCTTCACGCATCAGTACAATACGCGGCTCACGCCCCACCCTGGCACACTCGGCTCGATACTGGGCCGCAAGCTCGGTAACAACGGGCAAGGTTTCCATCGGCAACGAGTACCAGGCATCTCCCTGCTGGGCCGCCCGCCGAATCGCTGGCGGGGAAGTGCCCCCGACCAGAATCGGCGGTCCACCTGATTGCACTGGCATAGGGTGCACAGTCAGGTCGGGGATGTCGAAAAAACGCCCCGAATGATCATAGCGCCCCGTGGCCCAGGCCTTGCGCAGTACTTCTATGGTCTCATTCAGGCGTGGACCCCGCTCCTCAAAGGGGATCTCATAGCCAGCGTATTCGTAGTCACGATAACCGGGTGCAACACCGAGGATAGCCCTGCCGTTTGAAATCTGATCAAGCGTACAAACCTGCTCGCAAACGTCGACGGGATGGTGAAGCGGTGCCAGATAAATACCTGTACCCAGGCGCAGTTTTTCGGTACGGGCTGCGATGGCGGCGAGCGTAGTGAAGGGTGCTGATGAATCTGCGGTCTCCGGCGTAAAGGAGTGATGACCGAGATAGATCGCGTGGAAACCAAGCGCTTCAATTTTCTCGGCAGCGGCAATGGTCATGTCGAGGGGCCGTTCCTGGCCAGGGTGGTAGGCGAGTGGTACACCAGTGCTGAATTTCATTTTCATTCCTTTAGTTGTGTCTGGCAGTTTCACTCGCGGCTTCCTGCCCCGCGACTCTGCCGAAAACAATAGCATTGGCTATTGAATTGCCACCACCGATATACCTTTCTCCCAGCACCTCTCCCGTTGTCTCACCGGCTGCGAACAGGCCAGGAACAACCTGACCACGCTGGTCAAGCACCTGCGTTTTTTTGTTGATACGCAGGCCGGTCGAAGTCAGACAGATAATGGCAGGAAAGATTTCCACGGCATAGAAAGGTGGTGTCGCAACCGGTTTCATTTCGCCGTGATCCTTAAAAAATGCACTATCTGCACCCGCCTCAATATCCTGATTGTATTGATCGAGGGTCGACTGAAGCGATCCGGGGCGGAGCCCGCATTGCGTTTCCAACTGCTCCAGTGTATCCGCCTGAATAACCTTGCCTGCTTTACATTGGACATCAATTTCCTCCGTCACCCAGTTAAGCGAGATCATCCCCGCAGCGAAAGCATCCTCGTACTGCCGGTTGGGTTTGGCCGTTACGCGAGCTTCATCGTCAAAAACTGCAAAACACGAACCACCCGTCTGCGCACCTATCACACCCGACATCACAGCGTATTCTGCCATTTCGTTGACAAATCGCCTGCCTTCGCGATTCACGTAGACGAGCCAGCCGGGTACATAGACTTCCAGTTCTTTCTTGAAATTGGGTGTGGTCAGCAGGAGCCCGCGATTGTAGCCAACGATATCGGCACCCGCCTGCTCCCCGAGCAGCAGACCGTCGCCAACGCAGTAATCGCTGCCGATATACCAGGCTCGGTCCGCCTGGGCTGCTGCATCCGGATAGTATTTGTTGAGCAGGTACTGATTGGCGCCGAACCCGCCGGTGGCTAGAATCACCACTTTTGCTGTTATCGCATCCGCACCAATGCGGACACCTGTCACTCTGGCCTGCTCCTCATCGAACAACAGTTCGGTGATCTGGCTCTTCAGCACCACATCGATGTCCCGCTTGCTGACTTCCCGATCCAGGGCATCCGCGATCTCGCGCCCCATACCAGTCGCTGCGTGCCCCCGGGGTACCGATTCAACCCCGGAACTATAGAGCGCCTCCGGTGCAAAATTAACTCCTAGTTCAATGAGCCATTCCAGCCCCGCACCTGCGTTTTCAGATAATGTGCGCGCCAGTGATGCATCCACCCGATACTGGTTCAGTGTCATGTAGTACTCGAACATGGCATCGGTACTGTCCGATAACCCCCGGGCTTTTTGCACGCTAGTATCGGCGGCGTAATAAACACCACCGGAAAGAGCCGTCGAACCACCCAGTTTGTCATCCGCTTCAACCAGCGCAACTGAGACGTTCGCATCGGCAGCTTCTATTGCAGCAGCCATACCGGCACCGCCACCACCAATAATGATGACATCGTAATCAGTGTCCTGGCTCATCCTGATATCCCTTTGCTTTGAGTAGGCTATTTACACAATATGCTTTATTGATTCTCTACTTCTTCTTGTCGCGTCTTTCTATCAGAAATACCCGGTCTTTCACCCGCCAGCCCGCCTCCGTCTTGACTACCTTGTCGTAGTAAGAACCATGGACAACGGATGTCGAACCATCTTCCGCCACGTTCGTGCGGGGCAAAATTCCACGAAAGTGCAGCTCGATGCCGTTCGGGGTTTCGAGGGAATGAATGTTGGTCATGAGGTGAGCGCCGGGATGCAGGTGCTCGTTCTCATCCATGAAGGACTTAATGCCTTCCAGGCCAACCATATGAGCATCGATGGTGGGAACATCAAACACCGCGTCTTCGGTAAAAACCTGGGTTAGCGCTTCCCAGTCTCGATCATCCATGGCATCGCCGTAACGGCCAGCCAGTTCGATTAGTTCAATCTTGTCCTCAAGCGTCAACTTCATCCTGTCAGCTCCAAAAATTTAGCGGTGGATATCGTAGCGGACTCTCTTGTCTGAGCCCGCCTGCCACCTCAGTCTGTGCTCTGAATCCTACACCATCATGAGGCAATCACTCTCTCTCCATCATCAGCATGTGACTCCCCGGCCGATGAAAGAGCCCACAGAATCTGCCAGAATCTGATACACGCTTCAATTGACAAGATCGACGGGTCCGTCCGGTTGCAACCGCTTCAGCCTGATGTAGATCTTCATGCTAGACTATGAACGCTTTTCAGACGAATAACTCAGATTGGTTTCTCTTGAATAGTCTTCAACACGATCAACAAAAAAGAAAGGAGCGAATCCTTACCACAACACGGGAGCTGCTTTCCAAACAAGGCTACGACGGTATCAACATGCGCGATCTTGCGGTGGCCGCCGATGTAGCGACAACAACCCTGTATAACCTTTATCAGAGCAAGGACTCGTTGATCCTTGCCGCGTTGATCGACCTGCTGGAACAAATGACTGCGGATGCACAGTCCAACGGCATGAACGAACTGGAAATGCTGATGAAGAAAAGGGAAGTTCACGCCAATCAGGTTGTGCTGGAACCACACTACGCCGAAGCCATGACGATCATGCTTTTTAATGCAGAACCTTCAGATCAGATTGTTCGCATCATGATTGGCGAAGTTATGGAGAGCAACCGGCAGCACATTCTGAAAGCCATCCACGAGGGTCTCCTTGAACCGGATCTTGATGTCAAACTACTATCTAGGGAACTGACCGCGACCGGCACATCAAATCTTTTCCTGTGGATGAAAGGGTTCGTTGCACTGCAAGATTTTTTCCGTGAATCAATGCTGTCTCATATCGACCTGCTGCTTGGCTTCGCAACAACAAGCGGAGAGGAATTACTTCTCGAGTATCGGTCCAGATACGTCTGACTGACTGCCAAACGCTGTTTCAGTCTTCAACTGAAAGTGCCTGAGCAGGACACTGTTCGCAGGCGAATCGCACTCTCTCTTCCCACTCGGGTTTGATTTCATCTTTGACGAGAAGCTTGTCGTCGTCATCGAAGGAAAACACCTCGTCAATCATTTCAACGCACATGCCATAGCTGCAACAGACGTTTCGGTCAACCAATCCCTTCATCTTCTCCCCATCAGATCATTCTCACCCGACACACAGTCTCCAGAAAAAATTACACTCAAAGAGATTGATTTGTAACATGTTTCAGTCATACTCATCAATGAGGTCAGGCCGTACTCAATAAGGGCCAGCATTGTGTCTTCAACACCTTCGAACCAGACAACCCGTCGCGAAAGAATACTCAGGACAGCGAGAGAACAGCTCGCAAAACTCGGCTATGACGGACTGAGCATGCGAGACCTGGCTGCAGCTGCAGGCGTGGCAACGACAACTCTCTACAATCTCTATCAGAGTAAAGACGAGCTGATTCTCGAGGCAACGCGAGAACTCCTGAACGATCTGGCAGGGCAACTGCAGAAACAGAATTTAGCGGGAATTGACCTGTTCATTGCATCCGCAAAGATCGCGGCCGATATTGTCGTCGATAATCCGGCCTACGCCAAAGCGATGGCGACAATGTTGTTCAATGCGAAACCGGCGGATGCCAGTGTCATCACCATTTTGACACCCATGATGATGCTCTATCAGGAAATGCTGAATGGAATGCGGGCCGAAGGTATATTGCTCTCAGAAACCGACGTGACCTACCTCGCAAGGAGACTGGTCGCCGACCGCTGGGCGACCATACTTATCTGGAAGCAGGGCTATATTGCTCTCCACGACTACAAGCAAGAATCAATTCAGGCCCAACTTGCCATTTTGAAAGCATTCATCGTCAAAGGTAGCCAAGCGGAAACAACCGTTAAAAAAATGCTAAGCGAGTAATTCATGGAACCGGAAAAATTTGTCATCGACCTGCCTGACATTGCCCTGAATAATCTGCGCAGCAGGCTCCAATCAACTAACTGGCCCAACGTGATCGGTGACGACGACTGGAAATACGGCGTACCGCAGTCGTGGTTACAGCATATGGCGGAGTATTGGGCGACGAAGTGGGACTGGCAGTCGGCTGCTGCGGAGATCAACCAGTGGCAGCACTACCGTGTCGAAATCGATGAAATTCCAATTCACTATATGCATGCTCCGGCCAGCACCCCCGACGCACCTGCTATCGTCCTGACCCATGGCTGGCCCTGGACCTTTTGGGACTATCGGTATTTGATTGGCCCCCTGTCAAACCCCGAGGCACATGGCTTCCCCGGCGAACAGGCTTTTAACGTCTATGTCCCCTCCCTGCCGGGTTTCGGCTTTTCAACACCGCTGACTAAAGCCGAAGTCAACGTACCCAAGGTCGCCGAACTCTGGGTGAAGCTGATGACAGAGATCCTTGGATATGAAAAATTCTGCGCCCATGGAGGTGACTGGGGTGCACTAGTTACGGCCCATCTCGCCCACGCACATGCTGACAAGATTATCGGCGCGCACCTGGCACTTGCACTGATACCCGGCGTGGACCGGAGCCGGCTGGGACCTGAAAGCTTTGCCGAGAATGAACAATGGATGGTGAAACGTGCAGCCGAATCCCAACAACATATTACAAGCCATATCACAACACATCGGCTGGACCCGCAGACACTGGGCTACGCACTAACTGATTCTCCTATTGGCACCGCTGCCTGGATCTGGGAGCGCCGACGAAACTGGAGCGACTGCGATGGCGATGTCGAGCAGGCATTCGGTAGGGATCACCTGTGCACCACCGCTGCTCTCTATTGGTGTACAGGCGCAATAAATTCATCAATGCGGCTCTATCACGAGCACTTCAAGGCAGACTGGCCATTGGCTCATAACCGAATGCCGGTTTTGGAGGCACCTACGGGTTTTGCCGTATTCCCAAAAGACGTTGTTCATATGCC
>JABHYO010000051.1 GCA_018656865.1 Gammaproteobacteria bacterium
GATGATGAGAGACTAATCACAAAACGTATGTTCAGGTTCGATTCAGTTTCGGGGGATGCCTTTTTGCTGGATTCCGATAAATTGGTTTTCAGAGGAAGCTGCGAGTCAACAGACTAACCGCCACCACACTTGACCAATGTCATTGCCTTATTTTCCCTTTCTCCGATACACTCCTCACGTTACCGTGATTCCAGCGAAGAAAAATTGAAAACGATTAACTTACTCCTGCTTCTGGCGCTGGCTGGAATTACTATTTTCATGTGCGACGCGAATGCGCAGGATACGAACGACAGTAGTATCAGCGAAAAGGTGGTGGCGGAAATATTTCCGGATGCCTCCCGTATCGTTCCAGTTGATTCACCGGTCCCCCACACCATTGTTTTCGGCGGCAGGAAACTGCTCGGCTATGTCTTTTATACCGATCTGATTGCACCCATCCCTGCTTACTCGGGATTTCCTATCAAATCACTCGTGGCTCTTAATCCAGAGGGCAAGTTAATCCTGGTCAAAATCATCTATCACCAGGAGCCAATCCTGGTCATTGGTGTCAATGACTCAATTCTTGCCGCCTTCATCGACCAGTATGAAGGTTTGTCTGTAAAGGAACGTATTAGGCTGACCGGCGCAGGCAAGCCAAATTCGATCGATGGGATATCCGGGGCAACGATTACTGCGATGGTTCTCAATAGATCCATCGACAAGTCATCAAAGGCCGTGCTCGACGCTCACATCACAGACGAGACAACCAAGACAGAACCGGTGGTCGAAGATACACCGTTCTGGCACGAAGCCTGGACTGAAAAGAAATTTGAGCTGTCTGTACTCTTATTTGGCCTGACCGTTCTGGTCCTGCTACTGCTCTTCCAGGACTGGGTGGTTGTACACCCCCGTTTCTTTAACGCCTTCAGACTTTCTTTTCTGATCTACACCGTCTTTTTTATTGGCTACTACTGTCTGGGTCAACTCTCGATCATTAACGTCGTCACCTTTATCCGCATACTCGCGACCGGCTTCACCTGGGATACGCTGCTGCTGGATCCTGTCATATTCATCCTCTGGGGGTTCGTAGCACTGAGTATCCTGCTCTGGGGACGGGGTGTATTTTGCGGCTGGCTCTGCCCATTCGGCGCCATCCAGGAACTCATGCATAAGCTCTCCATGAAAGTTGGATTTAAGCAGATAGAATTTCCACCGATGCTTCACGAGCGAATGCTGGCGATAAAATATATCGTCCTGATCGCATTGATCGGTGTTTCGCTGAATTCCATCGCTACAGCAGCGCCGTTTTTTGAAATCGAGCCCTTCAAGACTACCTTCAGCCTGAGATTCCAGCGGGAATGGTATTTTCTCGTTTATGCCATCGGCTTGATTGCCGTATCCCTGTTAATCACAAAATTCTATTGTCGGTATATCTGTCCGCTGGGCGCCCTGCTGAGCTTCTCTACCCGATTCAAAATATTTAACTGGCTACGACGGCGATCGGAATGCGGGTCCGTATGCCACACATGTGGTAATGACTGCAGTGTGGGCGCCATCAACGCAAAGGGTGAGATTGACGAGCCGGAGTGCCACTACTGCCTGGAATGCCAGACAACCTACTGGGACGAACACCGCTGCCCTGTTATGGTGAGCAAACGGGAACGGCGTGAGAGGCGCGAAAAGAGGCGCTCTGCTATTCCTGCCGTAAATGTCGATGAATAGCCTTATCGCCTGATTCAAGTCAATGCACTATTATCTAAATAACCACAAAATTCACAGCTGTTAGAAAACGTACATCCATTTTGGAGGAAACTCAATGAAGAGAATACTTAGATCATCCGTTGTAGCAGTAGGTCTGCTCTTCGCCGGATCTATATATGCCGCTGAGGCAGTAGATCACCCGGATACCGAAGGCGCTGAACTACGCTACAAAGGTGCGCCGGTCCCAATATCCGCAGCCGACATGCGTCTGACGGCGGGCGGGCCTCAAATCAGTGAAGAGGAATATGCGAGATCATCGCAGCTCTATTTCGAACGCTGTGCAGGCTGTCACGGTGTGCTCAGGAAAGGTGCAACCGGTAAACCACTGACACCAGATGTCACCAGCGAACGGGGCACTGAATACCTGAAAGTCCTGATCGCATTCGGCACCCCTGCCGGTATGCCTAACTGGGGATCATCTGGCGATATGACTGATGCTGAAGTCGATGCGATGGCAAGATTTCTGCAGCATGAACCGCCAATGCCTCCGGAATTCGGCATGAAGGAAATGCTGGAGACCTGGAATCAGATCGTTCCTCCCGAGGATCGACCGACCAAGAAGCAGCACAAGTATGACACGGACAATATGTTCTCAGTCACACTGCGGGATTCTGGTCAGGTTGCCATCATCGACGGTGACAGCAAGAAGATTCTCAGCATTGTCGACACCGGTTATGCGGTACACATTTCCAGGCCTTCAAACTCTGGTCGTTATGTCTATACCATCGGCCGCGATGCAAAGATTGTTCTGATTGATCTCTGGATGAACCCACCTGCCAAGGTTGCGGAAATCAAGATCGGCATGGAAGCAAGATCCGTCGAGACTTCGAAGTTCCCTGGCTATGAAGATCAGTTGGCCATCGGTGGCGCTTACTGGCCTCCCCAGTATGTCATCATGGACGGTCCATCTCTTGAGCCGAGGAAAATTGTCTCCACCAGAGGCATGACTGTTGATACTCAGGAATACCATCCGGAACCTCGAGTGGCTGCGATCGTCGCATCACACGAGCATCCTGAATTCATCGTCAACATCAAGGAAACGGGCAAAATTCTGCTCATCAACTATTCCAACGTGGATGCCCTTTCGGTCACCACACTGGAGGCTGCAAGATTCCTTCATGACGGCGGCTGGGATTCCACACATCGTTACTTCCTGACAGCTGCGAACAAGTCAAACAAGATCGCAGTAGTTGATTCCAAAGAAAGGAAGATGGAAGCGTTGATCGATGCGACTGAGATCCCGCACCCTGGACGTGGCGCGAATCTCAAGGATCCGACTTATGGACCTGTTTGGATAACGAGTGCGCTGGGTAATGCCAACATCACGGCAATCGGTACAGACCCCAAAGGTCATCCCGATAGTGCCTGGAAAGTTGTCAGGACACTCAAAGGCATGGGCGGTGGTTCTCTCTTCGTGAAAACCCATCCCAAGTCGAAGAACCTCTGGGTCGATGCACCACTCAATCCAGACAAGGGCTTTTCCCAGTCGATCGCTGTATTCGATATCAACAACCTGGATGCTGGCTTCGAAGTACTGCCAATCGCAAAATGGGCAGGTGTCGAATCAGAAGGTCCGGCTCGTGTTGTTCAGCCTGAATACAACGCCGATGGCGATGAGGTCTGGTTCTCTGTCTGGAATGGCATCGATCAGACATCTGCTCTCGTAGTTGTCGATGACAAGACTCGCAAGCTGAAGAAAGTCATCAAGGACAAGCGACTGAAGACGCCTACTGGTAAGTTCAACGTCAAGAACACAAGGCACGACGTCTACTAAGCTGAAGATTCAATCAGTATTTATGGGGCCAGTTATCTGGCCCTTTTTTTTGCTCAGGATTTTAGGTCGAAAATTTTGCCAGGATTAAGAATTCCCTTAGGGTCCAGGGCTCGTTTCATCTTCCGCATAACTTCGATTTCTTCCGGGGAACGGGAAATTTGAAGCCACGGCTTTTTTTCAAGACCAATGCCATGTTCGGCTGAGACTGACCCCGAGATTTCTGCAAGTGGTTCATATACACAGGCTTCAACGTCATGACGCAGACTGCTGTCACCTTCGCCCGGAGCAACAAGAAAGTGAAGGTTGCCATCGCCCATGTGACCGAGAGTGAAATTTTCCACCTTTGGAAAACGCTCCTTCAATCGTCTATTTACTTCTTCCACATAGTCCACCATATGGGAGATACGCAGGCTGACATCAAAAGTGAAATTAGGTAAATAACGCACCGCCTGCCCTACGTCATCCCTGAGTGCCCACAACTGCTGGCGCTGTATTTCAGACTGGGCAATCACCGCATCAACTATAAGCCCCTGATCCCAGGCCTCCTGCAGGGTGGTTTCCATTTTCTCAGACTCAGCGCCAATTGCTTCGATCAGCACGTAGTAAGGATAATCCTGTGACATGGGCGGTGAGTTTAGCGCCGGTTCCGTCGTTACCAATCGGTAGAAGTTGTTCCACATCAGCTCGAATGCCGACAGGGTCCCCCCAAGGCTGGAATCAAGAAGCTTCAGTAGATTGGGGAGTTTCCCAAATTCGTCAACAGCGACTAACAGGGTCGATCTTTCCTGCGGCATCTCCCGCAACCTTAGAACAGCACGAGTCACAATACCCAGGCTGCCTTCACTTCCAATAAACAGTTGCTTCAGATCGTATCCTGCATTGTTCTTGATCATCTGGTTCATTGAAGAAACGACTGTGCCATCCGCCAGCACCACCTCTAGACCCAGAACCATATCTCGAGTCATGCCATAGCGAATAACCCGGTTGCCACCCGCATTCGTGGCAATATTGCCACCGATGGTGCAGCTACCGCGCGCACCCAGATCAAGGGGATACATAAGATCGTGCTTTTCCACTTCTTCCTGCAGGGTTTGCAGAATGACCCCGCTCTGCGCGACAACCGTCCGGTCAATCGAGTTTATTTCCTCAATGCTGTTCATGCGTTCAAGTGATACAACGATATCGTCTGGCTTCGTTGCTGCGCTCAGGACAAGACCAGTGCGCCCGCCGTGCGCAACGACGGGTTGATCGAATTCGTGGCAAAGTTTCATTGTCTCGCTCACTTCCGCTGTTGAGCGTGGTCGGACGATGGCTTTTGCTTCTACTGGCGCGCGGCTGAAAAAACCTGCCTGGCGTGAACTTACGTCCTCTCCCGTGAGAACACTCCCTTTACCGAGCATCTCTATCAATGTTGTAACGATATCCGCCATTCGATTCTCTTTTTTCAGCAGTAGTGCTTCTGTCATTGTATAATCCACGCCCATGAAATCCACCGCTATACCAGACACCCACGAACGCTTCATCAAGATTGAAGGCAGCGTCAACCTACGAGACTTTGGCGGCTATCCCACTGAAGATGGAAAAACCGTAAAACGGGGACTGCTTTTTCGTTGTGGCAACCTTAACGGCATACCCAAAAAGTCCTGGGATGAATTCGCCGATCTCGACATTGGTGTCATCTGCGATCTCAGGAGCCAGGAGGAAGCCAAGACAATGCCCTCACCGCAGGGCGGGCCGTTCGAATGCCGGGTGCATATTCCCATCTGGCCAGGCAGTTCGAATCAGTTCCAGGAGGCGGCCCAGGATGTACCGCCAACGGCAGACGATTTCAACGAGTTCATGCACTTGGTGACACGGGAAATCGCAAGGGATCACGTTGATGCTTACAAGCAGACGGTTCGCGAACTGGTCAAGACAGAAAGGGGATTTTTACTGCACTGCTCCCAGGGCAAGGATCGAACAGGGTTTGGTGCGGCGATCATCCTGACGCTGCTGGGTGTCAGCCACGACATCATCATGCACGATTACCTGGTCAGCAACGAGGCTGCTGAACTCGTCGAGCGCACAAGAGAAAACATGCAGAAAGTCGCAGAAGAACAAGGCTTTATTGGTGAGATGGACGACAGCATCATTCAGGCGATGGCCGGCGTCAGAAAGGAAAGCCTGCTCGGCGCTTTCGAGGAAATCGACGAACACTATGGCGGTATTCACGGATATTTCGAGGCCATCGGCATCAGCCAAAGCGACGAGGAACATCTGCGGGAACGGTTACTGGAATAGTCGCGTCCTGAATCTTTCCGTGATCAGTATCGACGGCTTACCCGAAAGAAACACGGCGTAAGTGCGACCAACCTTTTCCTCATCTTCAATATCAATGTTCAATACTTCGCGGAAACTGCCCCTGACAGAGTTCCTGAGAACTTCTCCCATACCCACGTGTTCATCAATAAGCGCTGCGAACAATTCGGCATCAAGCAGAGACGGGTTGATCAGGCTGGTTGCTTCAACGTACTCATGACCCGAAGTCCCGCCACTCAGGGTCACGCTTCTCATGAACACTTCATCGCCCGTTTTTAGTGCCAGCAGAGGCAGAGGTTCCGGGGTCGCGCAGGCAAACTGAGATTCGGTTCGAATCGAAATCTGCTCGTTAAAATAGGCTCGAAGCAGCAAGGTGACGGTCCCATCTGCGACCAGAAGCGCTCTGAGAAAAGGAGGCAACCCATTCAAGGAATCCAATGCAGCGGAAATTTCTTCTGCCGCAGTGCGATTGTGCAGGTACTTCAGGTGATCCAGGAGCGCGGGTTCAATCATGGCGGGCGCATGGGACCATTTCT
The DNA here is from genome assembly GCA_018656865.1 of Gammaproteobacteria bacterium. Lineage (GTDB taxonomy): Bacteria > Pseudomonadota > Gammaproteobacteria > Pseudomonadales > Azotimanducaceae > UBA9659. The sequence goes on from JABHYO010000051.1 coordinate 6,349, forward strand.
TTGCATCGAAATCAAGCGATTCAGACAAACAACACCAAGAGCATGCTGGCTTTTTCCAGATAGTCACCGTAGCCTCTTTCATCTATGGATAAAGATGTCACAAAAGGCCCCCTGAAGCAGCGCACATTAATGCTCTTTGCCCTGCCCGAGTACGCAGTTTATCTCGCTTCCATTCCTATCGGGCTCTACCTGCCACTGGTTTATTCCAAGGACCTGGGATTGTCGCTGACCGAGATAGGACTCATTCTGATGCTGGCGAGGGTGTCCGATGTGATTACAGACCCACTCATCGGCTATCTCAGTGATCGCACTCCCGGCAAATTTGGTCGGCGCAAGCCCTGGCTCGCAGTTGGTGCTCTGCTGATGATGATCTCGGCATTCCAGCTATTCAATCCAACAGTCCTGAACGATCTGCCTATTACTAAATGGCACCTTTTGACCTGGGCTGTGCTGCTCTGGCTTGGCTGGACCATGATCAATATCCCCTACTACGCCTGGGGTGCGGAGCTATCCGATGATTACTATGAACGAACGCGCATTACAGGCTGGCGCCAGGCATTTGGCTTTCTCGGAAACGTCAGCGTTCTCGCCATACCTGTCACTGCCGGGAAACTCACCGGCTATGGCAGTCTGCCACAGGAAGGTCTGACCATTATCGGTTCCATGGCGCTGGTTGCCCTGCCTGTCCTGATCTCCATTACCCTTTGGAAGGTACCGGAGCGCGAAGCCTATCCCAGACCAAGTTCAGACATACTCAAAAACGCTCGCCTGATGTTCAAGAACGGCTCTTTCATGCTGCTGTTCTTCGGCTTCATGCTGATGTCCCTCGGCACGGGCTGGGGCTCGGCGGTGTTCATGCTGTTCGCCACCTATGTCGTGGAAGCCGAAGGCCAGACCCAGGCAATACTCCTCGGTTATTTCGGTGCCAACATCCTTTCATTGCCTGTCTGGGTTGCTGTCGCCCAGAGAATCGGCAAGAAGCAGACCTGGATCATCGGCGGCATTCTATTCGTTGTTGTCACACCAACCTTTCTGGCCATAGAACCAGGTGACCTGACGACGTTCTTTATCTGCCTTGCAGCCTATGGAGTCGCCGGTGGAAACTTTGGTGCCCTGTCGATGTCGATGAAAGCTGATGTTATCGAGATCGCAGCAAGACGCAGCAACGAGAATATCGCAGGATCCTACATCGCGGTCTGGTCTCTCGGCCAGAAAATGGTAGCGGCGCTGGCACTAGGGATGGCGCTGCCCTTACTCGAGCTTCTTGGATTCGACCCCGGTGGAAACAACAGCCCTGCCGAAATCCAGGCTGTCGCTTACATGTACGTGCTTCCACCCTGGCTGTTTTACGCGATTGCCGTCGTTGTCATCTGGCGCTATCCGATTTCGTCAACACGACTCGCCAGGATACGTTCAGCATTTGATCGTCGGGACAGTCGGCGTTCCCAATAAATAATCTAAGCCAAAAAAAAAGCGGGTGCACAAGGCACCCGCTTTTTCCCTTTCACTCTCACCTGACGGTGAGCAGCACCTGTCTAGAATCGTGTACCGAAACGAATACCGAGCTGCCTGGGTGGTGAGAAGAATGACATCACCCAGAGGGCACCAACTGAGTTGGCACCAATCCTGGTGTTTTCATCTGTCAGGTTCTGGCCGAATGCAGAGATGTAGAAGTTATCGCTTGCCGGGCGATACGTAATGCTGGCGTTAACCAGTGTTCGCTCTTCAATCTGCGCGTGGGATGGATGTCTGATAACGGCCGGAATCGCCGCGGCAGCATTGGTGTCAAAAGGCGAACCTTCTGCTTCATCCTGGAAATTCGCATTCACATTCAGCTCCATCGATCCGCCATTATTCAGCGGCCAATCATAGGTCGCATCAATGTTGAACTGCATCGGTGCTGAAAACGGGATATCCAGAGAGCTGAAGTCGGTGATGCCAGTGGCCGGGTTATTCGGCTGTGGATCCCACTCGAATTCGTCATATTCCGCTTCAAGTATACCCAGACCTCCACGAATGGTCAGGTTTTCACTCGCAAGCCAGGTAACCTCGACTTCAAGACCATAGTGCGTTGACTCACCTGCATTCACTGTCAGAGTTTCCTGAGCCGGGTTACCAGAAGGATCCGTAAATGGAACCACCTGGTTACGTTGCAGATTCTCGTACTCGGTGTAGAAAATCGCTGTATTAATACGCAGCGTGTTATTCAGGAAATCACCTTTGTGGCCAATCTCAAAGTTTGTGTTTTCTTCAGGCGCATAAGCGACACAAGTCACTATCGTGGAGCAGGTTTCTGTAAATCCACCTGAGATGAACCCAGTAGAAATAGAACCGTAGACCATCTGGTTATCAGCAAACTTGTAGTCAACAACCAGTCTCCAGGTCGTATCTGTCCACTCGTCTTCCGCGTTGATGTTTACAACAAAGGCTGAGGCAGGGAGCGGGTCTTGCCTTGGATCATACTCGTTGCCTGTCATACCCGCTCGACTGAGCGCAGTAGATCGATTATCGCGCGCACAGTTAGCCAGTGAGAAGGGCTGGGCTGCATCGATCAGAACCGCATCCTTTGCCTGGGTGTACTGGTTACACGGCCCGCCGCCGCCACTCAGGCGACCAAACTCTTTCTCGTCCTTCGTATAACGGATACCGGCGCTAACCGTAATCTCATCTGTTGCGTTCCAGGTACCATCGAAGTAATACGCCATGGACTCCCGGTCCTGGCGAGCTGACGCGACGCCCGGATCATTGATTCCGTCCAGATTGAGGTTGATGTAGCCACGCTCATCATAGAAAGAACCGGTTGTGGTATTAAAGGAAGGGATGATCGACGTGAGCCCCTGGGTCGCAATCGACCGGAATTCGACGTCGTCTGAGGTGTACCCGATCCCAGCAACAAAGTTGAAGTCACCGTCATAGTTGCTGACGACCCTGACTTCAAACTGTTGCTGCTCCCTCTCAAGGTTCCGTGATGCATCAAACAGATTATTGAAAGCTTCACCCGTATAAGTACTGGGGAGGGTCTCTTCTGTCTCCCTTTGACCGAGCAGTGCCTTGATGGTGTAGTCACCAAGATCCAGGGTCTGTGTCAGGTAGAAGCCATCGACATCAACCGTATGGCCATTAGCAATGTTAATACCATTACCCTGGCGGCTCTGTCCCGTATCGTATACATCGTTAAAGCCCGTTGTCGGGGTACCAGGGAAGCCTAGTGCGTCCCACAGGAATCCTTCACCTTGGGGAGTCTCGTTGACGGCCGTTGGTGAACCGGAATTATCCCTTGAATATTCCCAGGTAAAAAGCGCCTGATAGTTGTCGGTTGGCTTCCAGAGCAGCTTGGTCTTGAAAGCGATGACTTCTTTCTCATCCAGCTCTTCGCCGTTGCCTGTATTGGTGACGTCCAGTTCAGGAGGAAGTGGTGGATTCACGCTCGGCAGGCCAAAGGCGGCGAAAATCGGAATGACTTCCGGGAACGTTGCCGTGTCCTTGCTGTTGGTCATCCAGCCTTCGTGAGAGTCATGTACACCGGCGAACCGCAATCCCAACACGTTTTCAATGATGGGGATATCCATAGACGCCGTAATCTTGATTGCGTCTGCAGTTCGTGCCCCATCGTACTGGCCGTAAGTAAACTCGATATCACCACCATACTCCTGAAGGTCAGGCTGTTTAGTGGTAATGGCTATCACACCACCGGTACTGTTCTTGCCAAACAGCGTGCCCTGCGGTCCACGATAGATTTCAGCCTGTTGCACATCAAACAATTCAATAAATTGAGACTGAACCGAGCCGATACCAAAGTCATCCACGGTAATACCGACACTGGTGTCCTGCATGACAAGAATAGAAGTCGATCCCGTTCCACGAATACCACCTGCGACAGCGTTGAAACCTGGCTGCTTGGTGAGTAATACGTTTGGCGTAAGATCTGCTACCGCACGAATGTCATTGACGAACGTGTTCGAGATCATACCGGCGGTTAATGTGGAAACAGCAAGCGGTGTATCCTGCATGCTGGTGGTACGTTTTGTACCCGTTACGACAATTTCTTCGAGTGTGGCTTCTTCCGCTGCGAATGCGGTCATGCTCGTACAAACCGCCGCCCCCAGAAGTAATCCCTTCCAACAGCTTAGTGAGTCTTTTACTGGCATTTGTGCCCCCCTTTGGACATATTTTTCTTTCCCACGATAACTTTCTCTTAGAGAGTTATAACTATCACTTATGTGAAGCTAACACTCTAACGTAAAAAAGTCTCTCTTGACTAGTTTTTTGTAGTCCACCCCATTTTTTGTATGCCGTTGACCAAGCCAGTTATACTGGCCCGGACAACACAGGGAGGGAAACATGACTGATCTCACCAGCGACGAAATCCAGGAACTTCGCAATCTGCTCGAAATTGAGAAAATTCGAAAGGTAAAACAGCTTTATTCACATCTGATGGACAGTGGCCAGATTGACGCGCTGGCAGAAATCTTTACCGAAGACGCAGTCTGCGAGTTCGGCCCTGAGTACGGCAACTGGGAAGGCAGGGAAACCATCCGCACCAACTATCATGGCGTGTTTGAAGGTCAGCAACGATTTGAAGCCATGCACAACATCACCAATCACTACGTTGATCTGACCGGGCCAGATACTGCAACCGGGCGCTCATATCTGATCGATGTGATGACGACGACAAAATCTGAGGACCAGCCTATTGTCTGGTTCGGGGTTTACGACGAGGAGTACCAGAAGATTGACGGCAAATGGCTGATCAAGAAATGTACCCTGCAGTTCCTGTGGCCGTCTCGGATGACCATGCCCAGTTTTGAAACACCCTACCCTATCGTCAACTGATGAACCTCGCTGACGCGGTCACCAAGTGGGCGGTTCTGACGCCCGACAACAATGCCATTGTCGATACGACCGTTGATCGACGCATCAGTTTTATAGAACTGGAAGCACGCGTAAACCGTCTGTCCAATAGCTTGATTAATCTCGGGCTCGAGAAAGGTTCTCGAATCGCCGTTCTTTCCATGAACAGCATTGAGTTTCTTGAGGTTTATTACACCTGCGCTCGCATCGGCATGATCGCCCTGCCTATGAACTGGCGGCTGTCGGCAGAGGAAATAGCAAGGATCGTAGACGATGGTAAACCCGCGGTCTTTCTTTGCCAGGGGCAGTTTCTCGGTCTGCGGGACGAGGCAATGGCCCAACTGTCCGCCAATGATATCCACCATCTGGAGTATGGGGACGCAGGCAACGACTCCTATGAAGCCCTGCTCGCGGGATCATCTGACGATAAGCCTGAAGTCAGCGCTGGAGACGACGATCCCGTGCTGATTCTCTATACCGGAGGTACGACCGGTTTATCCAAAGGAGCACTGCACTCGCACCGCACTCTTTACACCGGCATGCTGAACCAGACTGTTGCTGAACGTGTCGTTGCCACCGACGTCTACATGCTGACGGGTCAGATGTTCCATATCCCTGTTGCCCTCGCCATGAACTACCTTGCGCACGGCTGCCCGGTTGTCCTGATGAATTTTGAGGCAAAGGCAGCGCTGGAGATCATCGAGAGGGAACGGGTGTCAGCTTTTCTCGGCATCACAACGATGCTGAACTGGATGATGGCCGTCGACAGATTCGAGCAATACGACATTTCCAGTCTGCGCAACATTCAATACGGTGGCGGCCCCATGCCTGCAACGGTGGTCAATGCGGCATTGGAGTCCTTCCCCTGCACCCTGATTCAGGGATACGGACAGACCGAGGGCATGACCATGACATTCCTGTCCCAGGAGGATCACGCCGATGCCGTGCGTGGTGTTCATCCGGAACGATTGAACTCCTGCGGTCGTGAAGGATTTGTAACCCGCATCCGGGTGGTTGATGAAGAAGGCAGGGATGTGCCGAAAGACGGCGCCAGCTCCGGTGAAATCATCGTTCATTCAGAGGCCAACATGCTGGGGTATTGGCGAAAGCCGGAACTCACCGCCGAGATTATTCGCGAAGGCTGGATGTGGACAGGCGATATTGCGACGTGGGACAGCGATGGCTATGTCTTTATCGTTGACCGCTCAAAAGACATGATTATCTCGGGCGGCGAGAATATCTATTCAACTCAGGTGGAGGCCGCAATTCACAAACATCCCGGCGTCCTCGAATGCGCTGTCATCGGTGTACCGGACGACGAATGGGGCGAGTCAGTCAAGGCCGTCGTGGTCATGAAACCTGGAGAGGAGGCAACGGAGCAGGAGATTATCGACACAGCACGAGAACACCTTGCTTCTTACCAGAAACCACGGTCTGTGGATTTCGTCGATGAACTACCCAAGGCGCCAACGGGTAAGATTCTGAAAAGAGAACTGCGTACGCCCTATTGGGAAATGGCAGACCGAGAGGTCTAAATCAGGATGAGGCTCCGCGAGAGTCTTCATCGTCTTCACGGTCCCAGGTACTACTCCAGGCGACCGGCGGCAGCTTCTTGAAGGCATCCTTCAGAAGCCGGTCCCAGTTTTTGTTCAACTGCTTGAGGTATTCGCTACCGTCATCGAAACGATAATAGCGCCCTTTCTGATTGGTCCCGTTATTGTATACGCTCAGTTCAATCGGCGGTCCAACAGTCAGATTACTGCGCATGGTTGAATCCATGGATACCAGCGCACACATGGCCGCTGTTTCCAGGCTAACTTCCGGATGCAGAATCCGGTCAAGAATCGGCTTACCGTACTTGCTCTCACCAATCTGCAGGAAGGTCGTGTCGCTGGACGTCGAAATATAGTTGCCCTGGGGATAGATCAGAAACACCGCCGGTTTATGATCAAGAATCTGACCACCGACAATAAAGTGCGCCTCGACATTGATCTTGGCATCGGCACTTTTCTCCTGCTCTTCCTTGCTGATATCACCGATGTATTCAGCAACTTCAGTCATATGAGCGAGATTGAGTAGATGTGATTCTTCGGTTTTGATGTCCTTCTTTATGCGCCGAATGACTGCCTGGGAGGTTGCCAGGTTGCCTGAAGTCAGCAGCGTAAACTGGCGCTCCCTGTCAATACCGAAACTGGCCATCTTGCTGTAGGTACTGACCATGTCCACCCCGGCATTGGTCCTCGAATCCGAGACAAATACGAGGCCGCTATCCGCGGCAATGGCAAGACAATAGGTCATAGTGAAAGCTGGTTACTGCAACGCAACAATGTTCGTTTGGCACCGCCTGCGCTGTCAAGCACTATATCCTTTGAAATATCTGGGGATCACTATTCTTACAGGATCATCCGGTATACAGTAACCACATGGCAAATCCACCTGTAGAAGAAATCCGAGCCCTGGTAGGTCATAGCTTTCCCGGCGGCACCTATACCATCGCCCACTGGGAAAATTTCCTGCTGACAGACTGCACCGGTGCTGAACCGCTGCCTGATGATCTGGCTCACCCGGTTGCCCTGTTTCATATGCCTATTCTGGGCGCTGGCACCAGCATTGGTGAGATGTTCGGCCTGGGTCAGGCCGATTCCGGTGTTTCTATCGGTATCGAGAGCTATGAGTGGAAATTCTTCCAACCTTTGAGGGAGGAACAGCCCTACGACATCACGGGAAAGATTACGGAAGCCGACAGGAAAGAGGAAGGCAAGCGAACCTTTGACCGGATCCGGTTCCAGTTTGATCTTCATGAAGCAGATGGCAGTCCGGTCGCCCGTTCCACCGTGACCTGGCACTACAACAGGAGGAGCGAGTGACAATCGAAACGGGGTTTGAAATACCGCCCTGGGATATGCCCAGCGTCAGTCCTGATCGCATGAAGACCATGGCAGCCATTCTCCGTGATCCCTATCCCGTACACTGGGACCCCAGAGTCGTGGAACAGATCGGTCTCGGCAAGCGAACCATCAATCAGGGGCCGCTCGGGCTCAGTTACATGATCAATATGCTGCATGACTGGACAGGCATCGGCAGCATCAAACGTCTCCGAATGACCTTCCCTCTCCCTGTCTTTCAGGATGATCACATCATCGCCCGCGGTCAGGTTACCGAGGTACGGGTTGAAGATGGCAAGACAGTCGCGGACTGCGACATCTGGTTAGATCGAGATGGCGAAGATAAACCACTCGTCGGTACCGCGACCGTCTCTCTGGACGAACTCAGCGCCTAGGGAACCTCTGTTACCCTAGGAATCAGCCGCAGGTCCGTCGAAGCTTTTAATTTCCTCATACCAGCCGGAGCCGTTGATCTTCATCGGAATACTGCCGAACTTTTCCATCGTCTGCAGATGTCGCTTGCGACCTTCCCATGCATCCGGGTCGGCCTGCCAGTCATTCAACACCTTCTCTGCTTCTTCGTAGCTCGGTGCTTCCACCTCATAGAGCGACAGATAGCCTGCTTTAGCTTCAAAATCCAGGTGGAGGCCACCCAGCTTGTAGACTGAACCTCTTACAAAGTTCGGACACTTTGCGGTGTCCTCAATATGCTGATCAATAAACCACTCCTCAAAAGCAGCCTGATCTTCATCAGACAGGGGCTCACATAAACCAATTAACATGAATCTGGGCATAGTCTTTAACTTCAGTTGGGATTGTTTTCTAAATCTACACAAAAATGCTGGATCAATCGAATCAGTTATCAGACGGGCTTGTTGCCTTTTAGTCGGTATCCAGAGACGCCGGATCCACCCTGTCTTCAGCGGGCCTCGCATCAAACTCGATATGAAGTTCCGGAAGCGCTCGCAGAGAAAAGTTGCGGGCACACTCGAAGCTGTTCATTCCTTCCGCAAATCGCATCGTGTCAATCCGGTCTATGAGTGCGCGGAATGCCCAAAACATTTCCCGCCTGGCAAGCGGCGCCCCCAGGCAATGATGGGTACCGGACCCAAAGCCCAGGTGTTTGCCCGGCTTCTCCCTTTCCAGGTCCAGATCCTCGGGACATTCAAATTCCCGCTCATCACGATTAGCGGCAGCGTAGCGCAGATTCACCATCGCTCCCTTTGGGATTGTCACGCCATGGAGCTCAACGTCTTCCGTCATCATGCGAAACAAACCCTGCACCGGACCCTCCAGCCTGACGACTTCTTCACAGAACGTCCTCAGGTATTTGTCTGGATCTGATTTGAGCTTTTCCCAGACATGTGGGTTTTCGATGAGGAGTTTAACGCCGTAGGCAATGGCATTGGTCGTCGTCTCAGAGCCGCCGACAAAGGTATCCGCCATCATCTCCGCATGCAGTTCGTTGTCAGATAGCGCCCTGTCCCATTCCGGGATAACCCGGTTAACCATATCGGAGAGCAGTGTGTCGTCCGGCTCCCGGCGCAAGCGTTCAAATATTGGCTGAAAATAGTGCTGCGCCTCTATTTCCATCTCAACAGACCAAAGTTCTTCTTCCTCGGTCTGCATCATGCCAAGTCGCTGCACCCAGGCATCCGTCCACGCCTTGATCTGCCAGATATCTTCTTCGGGCACACCCATTTGCTGGCCAATAACAATCAGCGGAAACGGCACTGCTAACTGTTTCACCCAGTCGCATTGACCATCGTCGATAAATTCATCAATCAGCTTATAGGCAGTATCGCGAACAAACGGATCCATGGTCCGAATTCTTTTCGGCTTGAAGGCCTCATCGAACATGGTTCGCATCTGTTTATGATTGGGATCATCTCGACCGGCAAGAGTGGCACCCGGAACCCAGCCCTTGTCCTCGTACAACTGATACATGCGCCCTGCCCTTTCGGCATCGAGCTGCTCACGACTGCCTCCCTGACCACCACGCATATCGTTTGAGAACCTTTCCTTATCCAGAAGCACTTCCCGCAGATCCTCAAATCGCGTAATTACGTAGAAACCAGTCACTGGATCAATCCAGACAGGAGCTTCATCACGCAGCAACTGATAGGCGTGGTATGGACAGTTCTGCATTTCGTGATCAAGAAAATTAATGTCATCGGGCTGTGCGGGCACGACCGGTTGGTAAGGTTGTTTTGTCATTTCTCTCTCTCGGTTAGCCAAGATCTGCCAGCGTAGCTTCCAGTTCGGCCCGCGTCTCACCTACTGTAGAAGGTATGAGCAAGGACAGAAAATTCATCAACACCGCATGCTCAAGCTGCAGTAGATTTATCACACCTTTGTTCCACAGAATAAAACTTGACCAGTAAACACCGTTGACGGCAATCGCGAGTTCCCTGGTATTGACTCCCTCGCGAAGCTCCCCTCGCTCCGCCATGGCATCCATCGATACCTGCAAGTCACGGGCGGCAATTTCGATCAGGACTGTAACCAGATCGTCACCAGCTTTCGCCCGCTGCAATGCAACCAGCATGGCATCCGCATAGGCGGGGGACCGGACAACCATGGCCGCGCCACTTTTTTGGGTCTCGTAAAGATAC
>JABHYO010000146.1 GCA_018656865.1 Gammaproteobacteria bacterium
ATCCCCTCCCTGGTCGACGACAGCCTCGCCCCGGAAGGCACGCATGTCGCCAGCCTCTTCTGTCAGCAATTCGACCCCGCCCTGGGTAGCCGCTGGCAAGAAAATAAACCGGCAGCTGTCGATACGATTATCGAAACGGTCAACCAATATGCACCGAACTTTCGTAACAGCATTATCGCCCAGCAGACATTCAGTCCTTGGGATCTCGAAACCGAATTTGGACTCCTGGGTGGCGATATTTTTCATGGCAGACTCAGCCTGGAGCAGTTGTTCAGTGCAAGGCCCATGTTGGGCGCCGGTCAATACGCTACGGAAATCAACGGGCTGTATCTGTGCGGCTCAGGAACGCATCCTGGAGGTGGCGTCAGCGGCGCGCCTGGCCACAACGCCGCCATGAGAATCCTTAAGGACGTGTAATTGCCTATTCTGCCAGCGGAATCCTGACAGCAAAGGTTGAACCCTCACCCAGTTGACTATCGACCGTAACGCTACCCAGATGGGATTGTGCGATATGCTTGACGATAGCAAGTCCAAGCCCGGTACCGCCGAGATCCCGGGATCTTGCGCGATCGACCCGGTAAAAACGCTCGAAAATCCGTTCGCACTCATCACGGGAAATACCGATACCGTTATCCTGCACTTCGATATGAGCCATGGAGCCAATCTTCTGCAGCATCAACTTAACCTTGCCACCCTCTCCTGTATATTTGATAGCGTTGTCGACCAGATTGACGACAAGCTGGTTTAACGCCTCAGCCTCCCCTTCCACTTCAAGTGCATCGATACTGAGATCGAGTTCCAGTTCAACACCGGCATCGACGGCATCCATGGATTTCGCCTGGTGAACCTGCGCCAGCAGTTCCGCAAGGTCAATTCCTGCAACATTTTTTTCTCGTTCGGAAGAATCGAAGCGTGAAAGCTGCAGGAGATCCTGAACAATGTGGTCAAGCCTGATAGCCTGCTGGCGTATACGCTCGATAAAACCGGTGGCAACGTCTTCCGGCATTTTTGGATCATCAATGATCGTCTCGACGAGGCCCCGTATTGCGGAAATCGGAGTCTTCAGCTCATGCGAGGCATTAGCAACGAAATCGCTGCGTACTTCTTCCAACCTCGATCGTTCCGTAATGTCCTCAAGTACCAGAATGGCACCACTAACCTCTCCGGTTCCACCCTCATCCATCAGGATACAGGAGCATTCCAGAGTTTGCGTATCAGCGGATACCGTCGAGACAACATTGGTCTTGTCGTTGGTGCAGGTTCTGACCACCTGCCTGATTTCCTTGAGCGTTGGCGTTTCATCGAATTTTCTACCGACAACATCCTCGTATTTCAAACTCAACATATTCAGCGCTGATTGATTGACGTGCAGGACGGTCTGATTCAAATCGAACGCGACTACCCCCTCGGTCAGCCCTGCCAGAACCGCCGCGAGCCTGTTGCGGGATCCCGTCAGTTCATCGATTTTTTGCTGGGCCCCGTGTGCAAGTTCGTTTATGACTGTCGACAACTGGCCCAACTCGTCCTGCCGGTCTCCAGGCAGGCGTAGATGATACTCACCAGTTGCAATATTTCGGGCGATATCGGTCATCCTGGTGATAGGACTGGTAACCCGATATGCCAGAAAATAGCCAACCATCAGAAGCAGCACACCAGCGATCAAGGCGCTTGCGGCTACACGAACCTGCAGTGCCCGAGTCTGTTCTTGAATTCTGGTTACCGGGACCGCAAGTCTAAGAAAACCTTCACTGCCAGGGATACTTTTGATTGGAACTGCCAGATACAACATGGAAAGATTCAGCGTCTGACTGAAGCGCGTCACGACGCCGTGTGACGACCTGAGTGATGCCAGTATTTCAGGCCTGCCTCCATGGTTGTCCATCGCCAGGGGGCTGCGCTTGTTGTCAGCCAACACCAGGCCGTCCGCATCGATCAGGGTAATTCGAGCGGCTATGCCCGGTGTGGCAGCGACCAGCACTGAGGGTTCAAGTACTTCCCCCTTCGTGAGGTATCCAGCCATGGACGGGATCAGTGAATGCGCCTGCTCCAGAAGCGACTGTTCAACCCGGTCGAGGGCATCGCGCTCTACCTGATCGGCAACGATAAAGCCGAACAACACCGTGCTGATGATCAGGGTGATTCCAAGCACCCCCCATATCTGCCAAAGAAATCGGGACTTCAGCACGGGTCAGGCGTCAATCATTCGGTAGCCCACACCCCGGATGGTCTGGACAAGCCCTGATGCTTCGCCGAGCTTCTTTCTGACAGCTCGAATATGCACATCGATATTACGGTCAACGACAACAACACCCAGACCGACCACTCGATTCAGCAGTTGTTCACGGGTAAATGCACGACCAGGTTGTGATGCAAGCTGATGTAACAACTTGAATTCAGTTGCGGTAAGTTCGACCGGACTATCGTTCACACGAACTTCATGACGGACGGTATCAATGACAAGGTTCTGGATCGCAATACGTTCGCTGGTCTGATGTTCCTTGATGCCACCCCGGCGTAGAACGGCTTTTACCCTTGCCAGGAGTTCCCGTGGGGCGAAAGGCTTAGTGAGATAGTCATCAGCTCCGATTTCTAGTCCAATGACGATATCGCTCTCCTCCCCTTTGGCAGAAACGATGATGACAGGAACATCCCTTACGATAGGGTCGGACTTCATCTGTCGACAGACTGACAATCCATCCATGCCCGGAAGCATCAGATCAAGAATGACCAGATCCGGCGCCTCATTTCTAATAAGGTTGAGTCCTTCATCGCCACGGTCAGCAGACAAAACATTGTAGCCTTCTCGTTTCAGGTTGTAGGAGATAACCTCGACGATGTCCGGTTCATCCTCGACGACCACGATTTTGCTTCGATTCATAGAATCTGCCGCTGACAATATAGGGCGCTATTTAATCATACCCGTTCGAGTGTTTCGTTAAATTGCCGTAAAGAAGCGATAAAGATCCGCTTACAGACTATCCGCTAAAAGACTTCCCGCTAATAGACTATTCGCTAAAAGACTAGGCGAGTTTCTGAAAAGCCAGAACCGCATTGGTACCACCGAACCCGAAACTGTTCGAGATGACGGTCCTTATCCCGGCATTGTCTATCCGCTTTGTGGTTATCGGGGCTTCACCAATTTCAGGATCGAAGTTTTCGATATTGGCGCTGGCACAGATGAAGTCATTCTCGAGCATCAGTAGCGAGTAAATGGATTCATGAACTCCAGCCGCCCCAAGGGAATGCCCCGAAAGCGATTTAGTCGAGCTAATTGTTGGTATTTTGTCACCAAATAAATTCCTGATGGCAGCAATCTCAGGAGGATCACCAGCTGGTGTGCTGGTGCCGTGAGCATTGATGTAATCCACAGGCCCGTCGATTGTCGAGATTGCCATCCGCATGGCCCGTTCGCCACCCTCGCCGGATGGCGCAACCATGTCATGGCCGTCAGACGTGGCACCGTAGCCGACAATCTCGGCATAAATTTTCGCACCCCTCGCCTTTGCATGCTCGAGTTCTTCAACTACGACAAATCCGGCACCGCCAGCGATAACAAAACCGTCTCTATCCCTGTCATAGGCTCGCGATGCTTTCTCCGGCGCATCGTTACGCGTTGACAATGCACCCATCGCATCGAACAAGGCTGACATAGACCAGTGCTCTTCTTCGCCGCCACCGGCGAATACAATATCCTGTTTGCCTAATTGAATCAGTTCCAGGGCATGCCCAATGCAGTGCGCGCTGGTTGAGCATGCGGAGGTAATGGAATAGTTCACCCCCTTGATCTTGAAAGGTGTTGCCAGACAGGCGGATATGGTCGAACTCATCGTGCGTGTGACACGGTATGGACCGACGCGTTTTAGCCCTTTCTCTCGAAGTATATCCGCGGCCTCAATCAGGTTAGAGGACGAGGCGCCACCTGATCCTGCGACAATACCGCTTCGTTCATTGGAGACGTCAGTTTCTTCGAGGCCAGAATCTTCGATTGCTTCCTTCATGGCTACATAGGAGAAGGCGGCTGCGTCTCCCATGAACCGTCGAAGTTTACGATCTATGAGATCGTCGTAATCGAGATCGATACTCCCCGCAATGTGGCTGCGAAGCCCCATCTCGGCGTATTCTTCCTGAAATTTAATTCCAGACCTGGTTTTCTTGAGAGAATCCAGTGTCTCAGCAACATTGTTTCCCAGAGGTGAGACGACCCCCATGCCCGTAATGACTGCTCTCTTCATCAATCACCCACCTAAAAATCATCAAGTGTTGTAAACAGACCAACCCGTACATCTTCTGCTTTATAGATCTGTTCTGAATCCACCAGCACTTTGCAGTCTGCAATACCAAGTACCGTCTTACCTTCGCGGACACGTTTCAGATCAATTTCATACTGCACCAGTTTTGCCGATGGTAACACCTGACCTCTAAAACTGACCTTGCCGCATCCCAGCGCCCTGCCGATACCCCAGTTCCCCTTCCAGGCGAGGTAGAAACCCACCAGTTGCCAGAGCGCATCAAGCCCCAGGCACCCAGGCATCACCGGGTCACCAACAAAATGACACTTAAAAAACCACAGGTCTGGATTGATATCCAGTTCTGCAACTATTCTGCCTTTGCCGTAGGCACCGCCATCTTCATATATGTCCGTGATCCGGTCGATCATGAGCATCTCGTCCAGAGGAAGATGTGCTCGGCCGGGCCCAAACAACTTGCCCGTACCGCAGTCAACAAGCTCCTGCTTACTGAAGCTGTGCTGGTCGATCAATGAACGGTCTGGAGCAGGTATCGGTGTAGTTTTGTTTTGCATATACGGTAATAAGAGACGTCTGGTGCCAAGGACTCCAAACGCTTGAATTCAGGAGCGCCGATTATATCACCGAGTCCCCAAAAGGAAACAAAACCACTGGCCACATTGGATGTTGACATTGATTTTTTGTCGGGTGTAATGGCTCCTTTTCGCGCTACACACCCTCTGGAACTGTTCAGTGTGCACGATGTCAAAACTCCCAGGTCGATGATGGCAGGATCAACAACATGATTAAAGTAGACAAGCTTGCGGTCGTCGACCCCAGTGCAGAAATTGGAGAAAACTGTGTCATCGGTCCTTTTTGTACCGTCGGCGCCAATACGAAAATTGGCGCCAACACAATTCTCAGGTCGCACGTTGTCGTTGAGCCTCATACCTCCATCGGTAAGGACTGCGATGTATATCCCTTTGTCACGCTCGGCATACAGTCACAGGATCTCAAATACGTACCGGAAACCGTGACCTATACAGATATCGGCGACAGAAATTTCATCCGCGAATTTGTCAGCGTTCACAGCGGCACAGAGGAAGGGTCAAGAACATCAATCGGCGATGACTGCGCCCTGCTTGCACAATCCCACGTCGCCCATAACTGTACCGTCGGCAATCATGTCGTGATGAGCCACGGCGCCACGCTCGGCGGCCATGTCATCATCGGTGATCATGTCAATATTGGTGGTCTCTCAGCGATTCATCAGTTCTGTCATGTTGGCAAAGCGGCCATGGTGGCCGGCATGGCTAAGGCCAGTCAGGATGTTCTGCCATTTACCATCGCAGATGGTCACCCTGCTCATATGCGGGTTATCAACAAGGTGGGTATGGAGCGAGCTGGATACAGCGGTGATGAGATCTCCGAGGTCCGAAAGGCTTTTCGTATATTGTTTATGCGGGAAATGAGGCTCGAAGATGCGGTCAATGAGGTCAGCGAAATATTTCCTGAGTCTGCCAATATCAAACTTATGCTGGACGCCGTGGTCTCGTCCCAGCGCGGTCTGGCAAGACCAGAGACCGCCACTTTCGAAATCAATATGGCAGATGATTAGCAGAATTCGGCTTCGCCGAAATCTGCAACCGGCAGCCACTGCAGCGTAGCGAAGTGGCGAGAGGAAATAGTCTGCAGGCTGCAAAGCAGCCGAAGACTACACCGACAGTTATTAAGATTTTGTATTACTAAACACAAAATCCTAATTACGAGAGCCAAAGTTCAAACACATCAAGTACACTCCCCCTTTTCAATCCAGGACAAACCATGTTCAAAGCAGTACTGTGGGATTTCGGTGGCGTTATCACATCGAGTCCTTTTGAGGCGTTCAATCGGTTCGAGGAGTCGAATAATCTGCCTAAAGACTTCATTAGATCCATCAATGCCACAAATCCCGAAACCAACGCCTGGGCTCAACTGGAAAGCAGCCAGATCTCCGTCGAGGAATTCGACGACATATTTGCCCAGGAAGCTACCGACAAGGGACATGAAGTCCGCGGCAGACAGGTACTCAATCTGCTATCCGGAGATATCCGTCCTGAAATGGTCAGTGCCCTGCATCTGATAAAGCAATCTCATCAGATAGGCTGCATCACCAATAACGTCAACACCGGCGAAGGTCCAGGCATGGCGAGGTCGGAAAAAAAGGCAACCGCTATCGCTGACGTCATGTCCCTTTTCGATGTTGTCATCGAATCCAGCAAAATCGGCATAAGGAAGCCCGATCCGCGCATCTACCAGATGACCTGTGAACAGATGTCGATTAGCCCTGACGAAACCGTTTACCTTGATGACCTGGGCGTTAACCTGAAGCCTGCGAGAGCGCTTGGCATGACGACCATCA
>JABHYO010000056.1 GCA_018656865.1 Gammaproteobacteria bacterium
CAATTCTTCCAGCGTGAAAGGCCAGCCTAATTCTTCATTGTCTTCCCTGGCAATGACTGGTATTCGAACGCCGTACTTTGCCATCAGTTCGTCAGAATTGGCGATGTCGGTCTCGACTATGTCGACGGCAAAGCCATTCTCTCGGAGCGTCAACAGCTGCGCCAAAGCCTGTTCGCAAAGGTGGCAGCCAAGCGTGGTAAACAGTCTGACGTTCAAGGCAGATGAGCGGGCAGGTTAAAAAACCTGCGGGCATTTTCTGTTGTGGTTTCTGAGATTTCCTCGATCGAGACCTGGCGACAATCGGCGACTTTTTCGGCAACAACAGACAGATAGGCTGGTTCGTTTCTTCGCGATTTCGGTTTTGGTCGAATATTTCGTGGCAGTAGATAGGGCGCGTCTGTTTCGATAAGGAGCCTGTTGGCAGGGATGTCATTTACGAGGGCGATCAGGTGTTCGCCCCTGCGCTCATCGCAGATCCAGCCGGTAATACCGATATAGCAATCCAGGTCGAGGTAGGCATAGAGCGCTTCCTTCTCACCTGTGAAGCAGTGTACGACCTGTCGCTCGATATTGTCATTGTAGGCGCTCAGAATGTCGGCAAAAGTGGGGTGCGAATCCCGCTCATGCAGAAACATCGGCAGACCGGTTTCGATGGCAAGTTGAATATGTTTTTCAAATGAATCGATCTGGGTTGGTCGGGGTGAAAAATCTCGAAAGAAGTCGAGACCGGTTTCGCCGATGGCTACCACTTTGTCGCTGGTGGCAAGTTCGCGTAGCCGCTGGAGTACTTCTGAGGTTGTTTCTTCAGCATGGTGCGGATGAATTCCCGCGGTTGCAAAAAGGTGATCGTGAGAGGCTGCCAGTGAAGCTGCCTGGTCGCTGCCTTCGGTCGATGCACCGGTAACAATCATCTGTATGACTTGCGCATCCGCCGCGCGTTCAAGTACCTCGTCGAAGTCGTCGTCAAAGGAGTCGTGAGTCAGATTGGCACCGATGTCGATATACATGTCGTATCCGGCTGATTCAGCTCTTGTCAGGCGTTGCAGGCGGTACAGTGGTGACCTGCTGATCGGAAAAGAAGTCCCGTTCGTGGGAGTAGATGAGAGGTTGGGCGTCATCCATGCGGCGGCTGTAAATACTGGAAAACATCAGCACATTCTGGACGTAGCTGCGGGTTTCTTTGAAGGGGATAGCCTCGATCCAGACATCTAAGGGAACACTTGGGTCGAGCCATTTGTCGACCCGACCCGGCCCGGCATTGTAGGCCGCTGATGCGAGGATGCGGTTGTTTTGAAATCTTCTCAGCATTTGACCGAGGTAGTGCGTGCCAAGCCGGATATTAAGATCGGTTTCAGTGAGGTTACCTGAACTCTTGTATTTGATGCCAAGCCTGTTTGCTACCAGCTTGGCAGTTGATGGCATTAGTTGCATGACGCCGAGCGCACCGGAACTGGATTTGGCATCCGGCATGAAGGCACTTTCCTGGCGGGCAATGGCAAGGCTCCACTGCACCGGGATATTGGCGCGGCGGGCGTGAGCGATAAAGTTATCCTGGTAGGCAAGGGGGAAGCGGAAATCCAGGTGATTCCAGGCACCGGCTTCGATCATCGATTGAATCGCAGCCTTGTACCAACCCCAGCGCAGGGCGACTCGAGCTGCAATCTGTCTTTCACTGTCAGTAAAGTCTGTAGTGGTGAAATACCATTCTCGCCTCGCCTTCGAGCGTTCGCCCAATGCAAAAAGTTCGAGGGCACGCTGAATGCCAGGTGTCTCCTCCAGCGAAAGGATCTGATCTCTGGTGATATCGATTCCCTGATCCTGGAAGTTGTAGTCGGTGCCAAGAATGTCCGCGGAGAGAAATCCATAGAAGGTGCGTTCACTACTGAGTGTCACGAATATGTCGCTGGCAATTTTCCGATCGGCTTCATCGGTTGACTGAGCCAGCACTCTGGCTTTCCAGAACTGCCATCGAGGGGATGCCTGCTGTTCTTCCGGTAAGAGTCCCAGCAGGACGATAACATCGCTCCAGTCACCGAGCTTAAGGCTCTGGCGGATTCTCGCTTCCACCAGTGAGGTGTGATCGTGCAGATTGACCGGCAGGGAGTCCATCAGGCTTAGATCGATTGATTTGAATGCCAATCGGACTCCGATGCGGGCGTAGGCATCTTCCAATGCATCCGGATCGAAGTTGTGCATGGACTCGTATCGGCGAAGCGTCACCAGCGCGTCTTCCGGGTCCGTCCTTGCAAGGCGGGTGACACCGTGCAGGATAACCTCTCGATTTCGAATATGGTCACGACGAAAAGCTTGATAGCGTTTGATGGTTCTGGGCTTCAGGTGAACCAGCCGATAGTTGCTGGCAAAGGGTTTATCCTTTTTTGAGATGAACTTCAGCAGATAACTGGAAAGTTTCTTTTCGTTTTCCTTGATGCTGAGTGCAAATCGATCCCAGGCGATCTCTTTGGTAATACCTCCCGCACCACGCCATACCTGAAAAATCGGATCGCAGGTATCCGGCTGTGAGAATCCGACCAGCCAGAGTTTTTCTGCTGCCTCCATGGCTCTGGACTGCAATCCGTTCTTGTAGAGCGCATAACCGTAGTGGCAGGCGAGATCTTTCGTGGTTGCGATCTGACGATTAGAATCCCCCAGGACAAGCGCCTCGTAATTGGCGAGGAAAGTCTGCCACTGGCCTTTTTTTGCGAGATTTGACAGCCAGTGCTTAACAAAAGGATCGACTAGTGGGGTATCGCGATACTGCTCAATGAATGCAAGGACGTCATCCTCTGACTGCCTGGAGATTCGGTAGGCTTTTTCGGTGTATTCAATGTACGGATAGAGCGCGTAGGTTCTAAGTCGCGGTTTTACTTTTTTCAGCTTCGAGAACTGACTTGTTCTGATCAAATGGATGGCATCTAGATACTGCTGCCGTTGTTCGAAGCGGTCCGGGTCGACGCTGGGGCTGTAGGAAACCCCATGGGAATATTCCGCCGGTGCGCTATGACAGACGGCAAAGAGAAAAATGGACAGAAAGAAGTATTTCACAGATACCATTCAATCATCTCTTGCGCGCAAGAGTAATGAAACTTTCCTGGAGGAGCAAAGAAGTTCAGATGAACCTTTGTGCCGATTCAGTCGCCGACTCTGACAGCCAGAACATCGCAGGGCGCCCCATGTAAAACGCCATTGGCCGTCGAACCCAG
>JABHYO010000039.1 GCA_018656865.1 Gammaproteobacteria bacterium
CTTTGGAGGGTTCTGGACAGGTCTGGAGAGCTCTTTTGGTACCGAGGGTCGGAATCGAACCGACACTCCCGTGAAGGAACCGGATTTTGAATCCGGCGCGTCTACCAGTTCCGCCACCCCGGCACAAAGAGGGCGCGATTATACCAGCGGACTTGCCGGGTGTAATCATGAGTTGGAATGTAATCAAATCCTTACAAATAAAGCGGGAATTAGGCCAAAGTTTATAGTTGTGCCAGGGGAGCCTTGCTAGACTTTTTCTTACAGAACAGTCTTGCAAGGGATGGTAGATGCGTCTGGATCGGATCGAAAGGGAAGAAGATGTACTGGTTGATATCATCAGCTGTCAGATGAATCCTGAATTAAATGATACTTCTCTCGCCTGTCGTACTGTCGATGTTTCTGAAGTCGGTATGCAGGTCGAGAGTGATCTGGACTTGCCACCTGAGACCGTCCTTGGTCTGCGCTTGGATCTTTCGTCTGTACTTTATCGGCTTGAGGGTGAGGTTCGATGGTGTCGGGAGGAAGGTAAGCACTATGTGGGGCTGCTGATTGATGAGGAAAGTCCGGATTTTGTTAACTGGACGCGGATGTTTCAGTTGGATTTTTGACGTTTTAGCTCGAGATCCTTCGCTACGCTCAGGATGACATAGATGCGGCGAGATTCTTCGCTGTACTCAGGATGACATAGATGTGGCGAGATTCTTCGGTCGTGCGCGACCCCGGTAGCTCAGAATGACCAGTTTCTGCGAGATTCAAGCCGCCTTTATCGTGACCGTATGACCCAGCTTTAAGGCAAATTGAACCAGTGAATCCAGTCGAAATGACTCAAAATCTCCTTTGAGCAGCGTGCTAACGCGAGGCTGGGAGATGCCCAACAAATTCGCCACCTCCCGTTGTTTGAGATTTTCTTCCCTGATATGAGTCGAAACGACATGAATCAACTCAGAGCGGAGCTTGTAAACCTGGCGCTTCACAGGATCGTCTTCTAGCGCGTCCCAGACGCTTTCAAACTTGTGCTTTTTCATTTCACTTCCCATGGAGCTTTCTTTGCGACAATGAATACGGTTCATTTCATTTTGCTTGACTAGAATATATATATCTAGACGTATAATTAATGTCTATCCAGATCCTGGCATCGCAGAAGAACAAACAACATCGCTTAATGGCTCGGCTAGCCGTACGAAATGTCCTTTCCACTTGTAGGAGGGTGGAAGGTAAGCACTATGTGGGACTGCTGATTGATGAGGAAAGTCCGGATTTTGTTAACTGGACTCGGATGTTTCAGTTGGATTTTTGAGATCTCTCCGCTTCACTCACTTCGTTCGTTTCGGTCGAGATGACTTTTTGGTGAGATTCTTCGCTTCGCTCAGAATGACCCTTGTAGCTCGAGATCCTTCGCTTCGCTCAGAATGACCCTTGTAGCTCGAGATCCTTCGCTACGCTCAGGATGACCCTTGTATCTCGAGATCCTTCGCTGTACCCAGGATGACATACGTGTGACGAGATTCTTCGCTACGCTCAGGATGACTTCGGACATTTGATCTGGGGAGATCTTTCGACTACGCTCGCGCTCCGTTTCCAAGCCAAGATGATCCAGCATTGAGATCCTTCGACTACGGGGCTGCGCCCCTTCGCTCAGGATGACAGGGAAATGAAAGTCTCCGATTTTCAATTCGACCTGCCTGAACACCTGATCGCGAAGTACCCTGCAAAGGAACGAAGCGGCAGTCGTCTGCTGCACCTGGATGCCACATCCGGTGAGATCCAGCACCTCAACTTTAAGCAGTTGCCGGATCTGATAAACGCCGATGATCTGATGGTGTTCAACAATACGCGGGTGATTGCGGCCAGGTTCTTTGGTCAGAAGGCAACCGGCGGGCGGGTTGAGATTCTTCTCGAAAGGGTGATTTCAGACAATGAAGCGCTCGCTCAGGTTCGAGCCAGTAAGACACCAAAGCCAGGTTCGACCATTCAGCTGGACGATGGTGGCCCTGTCGTTCAGGTGCTCGATCGTGAAGGCGAGTTTTTCCACCTGGCGTTTCCGAGAGAGGTGTTCGCCATTGCTCGAGACTTTGGGCACGTACCACTGCCACCTTATATAGAAAGAGACGATGAGACGGTTGATCTTGAGCGCTACCAGACTGTGTATGCGCGTGAAGAAGGCGCCGTTGCGGCGCCGACCGCGGGGCTGCATTTTGATAATGAAATTCTTGAAGCCCTCAAGTCAAAAGGCGTCTCTTCTTCAGAGGTGACGCTGCATGTCGGTGCCGGGACCTTTCAGCCGGTGCGGGTGGATGAGGTTGAAGATCATGTCATGCATAAGGAATACATCGATGTGCCTGAGTCTGTGTGCGCCGATGTGATGTCGTGTAAGGCACGTGGCGGCCGGGTTGTGGCGGTTGGCACCACCAGTGTTCGCAGTTTAGAGACAGCGGCACAGTCATGTAAGCAGTCATGTGAGCAGTCATGCGAGCAGTCAGGTGAGATTGAGCCCTACCAGGGCGACACCGATATCTTTATCTACCCGGGCTATGAATTTCAATGTGTCGATGCGATGTTGACCAACTTCCATCTGCCGGGTTCGACACTACTGATGCTGGTCAGCGCCTTTGCCGGGGTGGGTAATATTCAGCGCGCTTACGCCGAGGCGATAGACGCATCCTACCGGTTTTTCAGCTATGGTGATGCGATGCTGATTACACGAGATTTGTCGCCGTGACCATGCAGTTTGAGGTTACGGCAAGGCAGGGCGAGGCGCGTCGGGGGACGATGACCTTTACCCGAGCCGACGGCACTGTGCAGGAAGTTCAGACGCCTATTTTCATGCCCTGCGGCACCTATGGTTCGGTCAAAGGTTTGTCTCCGGCACGGCTTGATGATGCCGGTGTGCAGATACTGCTTGGCAATACCTTTCACCTGATGTTACGCCCCGGGATGCAGATCATGGAGGCCCATGGCGGTCTGCATGGTTTCATGGGC
>JABHYO010000173.1 GCA_018656865.1 Gammaproteobacteria bacterium
CAAACTCGATGAACTGTCGCATCCGCGCATCATACCACGGGGCCAGGGGGAGGGGGTCACAGGGGGAGGGGGTCAGAGCCAAGTGCCATAGTCATGACTCTGGCTCTTGGCTCTGACCCCACTTGCTGGCACTTTACTCTGGCCCTATTTACTCTATGATGCGCGGGCCATGAGTCAGTTCTTTCGAATCCATCCTGTAAATCCGCAAGCGAGGCTGATCCACCAAGCTGTGGAAATCCTGCAGAAGGGAGGCGTTGTTGCTTACCCGACAGATTCCGCTTATGCACTCGGGTGTCATATAGGTGACAAGAAAGCCATCGACAGGATCAGGGTGATACGACGCCTCGAGCGTGACCATCACTTTGCCCTCATCTGCAGGGATTTGTCGGAGCTTGGTGTCTATGCGAAGGTCAATAATGCCGCCTACCGTCAAATCAAAGCGGCGACACCAGGTCCCTATACTTTTATTCTGCCAGCTACCCGTGAGGTGCCCAGAAGGCTGGTAGATACGAAACGGAAATCCATCGGAATGCGTGTGCCGGACAATGAAATATGCCGCGCCCTGCTGGCGGAACTGGGCGAACCGATCATGAGTACTACCCTCATTCTGCCAGGGGATGAGTACCCCCTCACTGACCCTGATGAGATTCGGGATTTGATGGAGCACCAGGTTGACCTCGTCATTGACGGCGGTTTCTGCGGGCTGGAGACTACAACTGTCGTCAGTTTTGAGAATGACGCACCCGAAGTGGTCAGGCAGGGAATGGGCGATGCGGAGCTGTTTGTATGAGGTCCAGCACTTGAAAATGACACGACACCGGGCGCCTCGACAGGTATAATAACCGGCAAAACCGCCATCGAATCATCTTGAACAAATCCAACTTGCCCGGGTCTCCAGCGGGCGATTCCAAAAGCAGTTTCCTCATTCCTAGTTCCAGACCGATGCGGGTGTCCCCATGAGTCAGATCGAAGCACAGAAACGCGTTCTTAGCGGAATGCGGCCAACCGGGCGTTTGCACCTCGGCCATTACCATGGTGTGCTCAAAAACTGGATTCGTCTTCAGCACGAATACGAGTGTTTCTTTTTTGTTGCTGACTGGCACGCTTTAACCACGCATTACGAGGGTCCGGAAGTCATTGAGGAAAGCGTCTGGCAGATGGTGATTGACTGGTTGGCATCTGGTGTCAATCCGGGTTCGGCTACCCTGTTTATTCAGTCCCGTGTACCCGAGCATGCAGAATTGCACCTATTGCTGTCGATGATCACACCTCTGTCGTGGGTGGAGCGTGTGCCCAGCTACAAGGACATGATGGCCAGGACCAATGACCGCGATCTGGCCACCTACGGCTTTCTCGGATACCCGGTTTTGCAGAGTGCCGACATCCTGATCTACCAGGCCGGTAATGTGCCAGTCGGTCAAGACCAGGTGCCGCATGTTGAAATCACCCGTGAACTGGCGCGCCGATTCAATCATATCTACGGTCGGGATTCCGGTTTCGAAGAACTGGCCGAAGTAGCCATCAAGAAGATGGGACGCAAGAACGCAAAGATGTATCGGGAATTACGTCGTGATTACACAGAACAGGGTAATCAGGAATCCCTGGAGAAGGCTGAGGCGCTTATCCAGGACCAGCAAAATATTTCCCTCGGCGATCGAGATCGGTTGTTTGGCTATCTCGATGGTGGCGGCAAGGTCATCCTGCCCGAGCCCCAGGCGCTACTGACCGAAGCACCCGTGATGCCAGGGTTGGACGGGCAGAAGATGTCAAAATCCTACAACAATACAATTCCACTGAGGGAAGATCCGAAGACCGTCAGTAAGGCAATTCGCACCATGACAACGGATCCTGCCCGGGTTCGTCGAAACGATCCTGGGAACCCGGAAGTCTGTCCTGTCTTCAAATTGCATGAAGTGTACTCGGATGAGGATACGAAGAACTGGGTCAGGGAAGGCTGCACATCTGCCGGTATCGGTTGTATCGACTGTAAGAATCCACTGATTGACAGTGTGCTCGAAGAACAGCAGCCTATGCGTGAACGGGCCAGACAATATGAGGATAACCCTGATCTGGTGAAAAGCATTGTCGCAGAAGGCTGTGAAAAAGCACGGAGTGTTGCCAGGGCTACCCTGGAAGAAGTTCGCTCTGCCATGGGTCTGGACTACAGGTAACTCAGATGGCTGAAAAAGTACCGGAAGATAAAACGAACGACGAGGCAGTAGTCCAGACGGAGATGCCCTTTGCTGTGGTTCAGGGCGCGCCCGTGAGCCAGTTGCCGCTTGACCTGTACATTCCCCCCGATGCGCTTGAAGTCATTCTCGAGGCATTTGAAGGCCCCCTGGATCTGTTGCTCTATCTCATCAAAAAGCAGAACCTCGATATCCTTGATATCCAGGTATCTGAGATCACCAGCCAGTACATGGAATACATCGAGCTGATGAATGAAATGCAGTTTGAGCTGGCCGCGGAATATCTGGTGATGGCGGCGATGCTAGCTGAGATCAAGTCACGTATGCTCCTGCCCCGACAGAGCGAGGAGGAAACCGACGAGGATGATCCACGTGCTGAGCTGATTCGCAGGTTGCAGGAATACGAGCGTTTCAAACAGGCGGCGATTGATATTGATGCTCTCGAGAGACTCAATCGCAACTTCTGGGTTGCAGTTGCAGATGCCCCCAAGACGGAAAAGGTACGGCCTCTGCCGGAAGTTCAGCTTCAGGATCTCCTGATTGAATTGTCACGTGTGCTGAAACGGGCGGAGAATTATTCCAGTCATCATATCAGCCTTGAACCACTCTCAACCCGTGAGCGGATGACACATATTCTCGATGCGGTTTCGCAGGCAGGTGATCAGTTTGTTTCCTTTTCAGGCCTGTTTAAGGTTGAAGAAGGACGTTCCGGAGTCATTGTGACTTTTATTTCCGTGATGGAACTGATCAAGGAGTCGTTGCTGGAGATCGTACAATCGGAGCCGTTCGCGCCCATTCATGTGAAAGCACGGAGTGCTAGCATGGAAACCATAGAACCCAGTCTGTAGGGAGAACACTGCGTTATGGAGAACTTACCCCTTAAACAGATAGTCGAAGGCGCCATCCTGGCAGCTGAGCAGCCTCTAACGGTGGATCAACTGGTGCAGTTGTTTGAGGGTGAAATTCCCGAACGTGCCGAAGTCCGTGCTGTCCTGGAGGAGATCGCCGAGGAGTGTGAAGGGCGTGGCTTCGAATTAACTCAGGTGGCTTCCGGTTACCGTTTCCAGGTGAAGAGCGAATTTGGTGAGTGGGTTTCCCGCCTGTGGAAGGAAAAACCGCCGCGATATTCTCGGGCATTGCTGGAAACCCTGGCTCTTGTCGCCTACAAACAACCGATAACCCGTGGTGATATTGAGGAGATTCGTGGTGTTGCGGTCAGTACGAATATCATGCGAACCCTAATCGAACGTGAGTGGGTCCGTATTGTGGGTCACCGTGATGTGCCGGGCCACCCGGCACTCTATGCCACCACAAAGAATTTCCTGGATTACTTCAACCTGCGCAGTCTGGACGAATTGCCGAGTCTGGCAGAAATCCGCGAGTTGACCGCCGGTGCTGAGGAGCTGGACCTGGAAGACGATCTGATCGAGCCCAGAAGCCTTGATGTCGAGGAGGAGGAGCTGGATGCCATAGCCGGTCTTGATGACGCTGACCTCGACGCCGTCTCGGAACAGGTAAACACAATCCAGGAGAACATCCGCAGTCTGTATGTTGAAGAAGAACCGGAAGGCGATTTCGAGACTGACGACGATGACACCCAGGTTCCGCAGCAATCGGGTGAATCGGAAACTGACGAGC
>JABHYO010000148.1 GCA_018656865.1 Gammaproteobacteria bacterium
ACTGCCCTGCCCTGCTTCGTTAGAAAACAGCCCCCTGTTCACGCCGCGGTTAAAAGCGTACGCGAAACTTGCCCCGAGGAATCCGCCGGCAGCAGCCGAGCCGGTGAAGGCATCCTGAAAGACCGCGACGAAGGAAGCACCCACCTGAGGCAGGTTCACGACGATTACACTCAATGCTCCAAGCACGTAGACAATTGCCATAAAAGGCACAACGCGTTCAGCCACCTGAACGATACGTCGAATACCACCGACAATCACAAGCCCCAGCAATACCGCCAGTACGGCACCGGTTATCCATTCGGGAATACCGAAGGTGCTGGCAACACCGCTTGCGATGTTATTGCTTTGCGGCAGACTGCCGGTACCAAAGGAACTGATCACAGTGGCGACAGCAAAGAAAACGGCAAGCCACTTCATATTTAGACGTCGCTCCATGACATACATGGGACCGCCGACAATGTGACCTTCTTCATCCACCATCCGATACTTGTGGGACAGCGTCACCTCTACAAATTTCGTGGTCATGCCAAAGAATGCTGTCATCCACATCCAGAACAGCGCGGCGGGACCACCGAGATAAATGGCAAGAGCAACACCTCCGATATTACCGGTACCAACGGTCCCTGATATGGCGGTTGCCAGTGCCTGAAAGTGTGTGGCATCGCCTTTGGCATCGTCCTTGTCATACTTGCCACGGACAATGCGAATAGCGTGACGGAAAAACCTCAGTTGCGGAAACTTGAGATAGGCAGTGAAGAAAATCCCGGTGCCCAGCAACAAAAATGGAAAGTATTGTGCCGATCCGAGAAGTGCATCCAGCACATTCAGATAGTCAGTCAGTACGGTAATGAATTCGCCGTTCAACTATTGAGCCTCGGTACATCATGAAAGCCACGCACCATAGCAAATTAGACCCGTTCACGCACGATGGGTCAGCGGAATCATCATGCGAATGGGTATGCCTCTATCATCCGTATCGTCACTTCCGGTAATTTTTTGGGGTGACGTTCTTCCTACGGCGACGAGCGCCAGGGCATCGACAATATCATCGCGCGCCAGATCCTTTCGCTGATAGAGTCGCAATGCTCGCTCATACCAGTCATCGGCATGTGGCAGGGTTTGTCGCAACAGAGCAAGACGCTCATCTAAACCCTCTCTGCTCTTTTTCGAATGTCTGAGCCCAGCTCCTTTGAAACACTGAAAGGCGAGTTCCGGATGAGACTCGAAAACCCGATCGGCAAGACGTGGCTGCTCGCTCAGCACGATATCCGCCTCCCGAATCTTGTGGCAGATGTTCCAGGCCTGGTGAGAAATTTTTCTGCCGGTATGCTCCTGATTAATCTCACAGGCTTTTAGATAATCATCTGCGTAGATCGCCTCGCGACAGGGAACAGGAAAAATACTGCTACGCCGGTTATACAGTACCTTTCTGGCTGCCGTTTCCAGATCGCGGCTCCGACCAGCGGGTAGCCCCATGGGAATGTCTACGTACAGCTTTTCATGTGAGTAGGTAGCCAGGAGGGTTTTAAACGACTCGGCCAGCGTTATATCACCGTCGTCTCTGATAGCAATCCAGCCACCACGACAACCATCGATACCAACAACTCTCACTTCTCGACGGGGACTGGCTCACGCATGGTGACAAACTCTTCTGCCGTCGTCGGGTGAATGCCGATGGTTGAATCGAACAGCGTCTTGGTGACACCCATCTTCATAGCGATGGAGATGCCCTGAATGATCTCACCCGCATCGGAACCAACCATATGTACACCCAGCACCTTGTCGGTTTTCCTGTCGACAATGAGTTTCATCATGAAGCGCTCGTCACTGCCGCTTAAGGTATGTTTCATGGGCCTGAAACTGGAGCGATAAATGTCAATTTCCTCACAGGACTCTCTCGCTTCGTTCTCGGTCAAACCGACTGTGCCCACATTGGGCTGGCAGAAAACTGCGGTCGCGATATTGCTGTAATCGATTACTTTTCTCTCACCCAGGAACTGGGTATTGGCAAAGCACATGGCCTCCTCGATGGCCACCGGCGTCAACTGCATGTGACCGATAACATCACCGAGCGCAAAGATATTCTCTTCACTGGTTCTGAATTCCTCATCGACGATGATCGAACCATTTTCCCGGGTCTCGACATTGACATTTTCCAGGCCGATATCTTTAACTGCGGACTCCCGACCTGTGGCATACAGAACGAGATCAGTCTCAAGTTCGTTACCTTCTTTGAAGATCACCCTGAGTGTCCCGTCTTCCTTTTTTTCAATGGCGGAGACGTTGGTTTCGAACATGAGGTCGATGTTTTTTTTCTGTAGTTCTTCCCTGACTGTCTCTCGGATATCTATATCGAAGTGTCGAAGGAACAGCGGGCCCCGATAGGAAAGTTTCGTATCGACACCCAGCCCGTGAAAAATACCGGCAAACTCGACCGCGATATAACCACCGCCAACGACCAGACAACGACGAGGCAGCTGCTCAAGGAAAAATGCTTCATTGGAAGTAATAACGTGTTCGTTACCGGAGAACTCGGGTACCACCGGCCAACTACCGGTCGCGATGAGAATCCGTTCAGTGGAAACTGTCGTGTCACCAATGGCGATATGATGTTTATCGACGATTCGTGCCCGACCGTCAAAGTGAGTCACACCAGCAGTGTCCAGCAGCCCTTTATAAACACCATTCAATCGACTGATTTCGGTGTTCTTGTTATTGAGCAAAGTCGGCCAGTTGAAGCCAGGCGCTGCCTTATCCCAGCCGAAACCTTCGGCCTGCTGGTAGTCTTCTGAGTAGTGCGAGGCGTAAACAAAAAGCTTCTTCGGCACACAGCCGACATTGACGCAGGTCCCGCCCATATACTTTTCTTCAGCCGTGGCGACACGTGCACCATACTGCGCACTCATGCGTGCCGCCCTGACACCGCCGGAGCCGACACCTATGACGAAGAGATCATAGTCATAACTGGCCATAAAGCGTTTCCTGCTGACTGGAAACGCGGCAGACTACGCCCAACGTGTCTAATTAACAATCCCGCATGATGGAATTTACCCTATGCCAGTTTGATGGAGACGGCCACATAAAGGTTGCCCTTCAACTGGCTGGCTCAACACTTGTCGCCCGCTATGAAGCCGACACGATTGAGGGTGTGATCTGGCCTGCCTTCACCACCCTGCATCGTGCAGATGGCCTCTGGCAATCGACCTGTTTCGAGATATTTCTCGGTCAGCCTGACACCCCATCCTACCTGGAGCTGAACCTATCCCCTGATGGAGGCTGGAACTGTTATAAATTCGACGATGTCCGCACCGGCATGACAACATCTGACGGATTCGAAGTGACCGACATCGAGACCAGGGGAGAATTGATCGAAGCCCGAGTCCGCTGGCCAGGTGCAACCACATCGGAAAGCTGGTCACTGGGACTGAGCGCCGTCATCGAAATGGCAGACTCCAATCTTCAGTACTATGCCCTCAGCCATGGCGACAAACCGGATTTTCACGACCCTTCACGGCATGTGCTTGTCCGGACCAATGACTTATAGTGTTTGCTCATGACATTTCAACTCGGAATTGACGCCCTGCTCGGGGACAGCACCCGCCTTTCGGCCCTTAAAAAAGCCAGGGTGGGCCTTGTCGCGCACCCGGCATCGGTTACCGGCACGAATAAACATACCCTCGATGCACTGATCGCTGCCGGTTGTTCTGTTGTGACCGCCTTCGGTCCCCAGCATGGCATGCGTGGAGACAAACAGGACAATATGATCGAGTCGGAGGACTATCTCGATCCAAGGCATGGCATACCCGTAAACAGCCTCTATGGTGAATACCGACGGCCAGACGATGCCATGCTGGAGAATCTGGATATTGTGCTGTTCGATCTTCAGGACGTCGGGTGTCGGATCTATACCTACATAACGACCCTCTACTATTTCACGGAGGCGTGCGCCCGTCTCGGCAAGGAACTCTGGGTGCTGGACCGCCCCAACCCGGCGGGCCGTCCTGTCGATGGGCTTTATCTCGAAGAAGGTCAGCAGAGCTTTGTCGGCTGTGCGCCCATGCCGACCCGTCACGGGCTCACCGTTGCCGAACTGGCTAGCTGGTTCGCGAGCAGCATGGAGAACGATCTGCCGCTGACTCAGGTTGCCATGAAAGGTTATGACCCAACCGAAGGACCGGGATTCGGCTGGCCGCTGTATCAACGACCATGGATCAATCCCAGCCCAAATG
>JABHYO010000151.1 GCA_018656865.1 Gammaproteobacteria bacterium
CCCTGCTCTGGCTGCTGTTCGCATCGGCACTCGGCGGGTATTGGCTGGTTTGGGACCAGCGGGCACAGTACACCGCGCAGATGACGGCGACGCTTTTCGATGCGCTGCCAATCGTTGTCGAGCCCATGGCATTCGGATTCTTGAGCGATGCGGTGGTCAGTGATCGTTTTTTCTCTCTACTGATATTCCTGCACATCGGCATTCCCCTGGCTCTGCTTATGGGCATGTTCATTCACATCCAGCGAATCAGCCAGTCCAGATCGTTTCCTCCAAAAACCATGGCCTGGACGGTTATTATCGCGCTTACGCTGCTGTCAATTGTGAAACCAGCCTTAAGCGTGCCTCCAGCGAGTCTGGACCAGCCGATTCACCAGGTACAATTGGACTGGTTCTACATGAACTTCTTCCCGATCATCGAGGCTGCGGGACCCGCGATGACCTGGCTACTGTTGCTCGGCGTCACCGTTACCCTGCTTATCATCCCCAACTTTGTACCCAAAGACAGCCCTCCGGTTGCGGTGGTCGACCCTAATTTCTGCAATGGGTGTGGCTGGTGCTTTACGGATTGCCCGTACGATGCGATCTATATGAAGGACCATGACTTCAGACCCGGGCACCATCAATCTGTTGTCATTACCGACAAATGTGTTGGCTGCGGCATCTGCGCTGGCGCGTGCCCAACCGCGACACCATTCAAGTCGGTCAACAAGGCTTTCAGCGGCATCAATCTGGATGACGAATTAAACTCCGCTATTCTTGAAAGAACGATTAAGGCCGTTCAGCAGATGGACTCGGAGAAGCGCATACTCCTTGCAAGCTGTGATCACGGACCGGAGATTTCACAGCTGGCCGCAGCCGATGTCACCACGCTGCAACTCCCCTGTATCGGCCAACTACCTCCTTCCTATCTCGACTATCTCTGCCGCCGAGAGTCAGTAGATTCAGTGCTCCTGACCGGCTGCTCAACGGGAAACTGTTTTCATCGCCTTGGCAACGACCTGCAGGACGCGAGGCTCGCGCACGAACGGGAACCACATCTGCGCTATAAAGATGTGCAGGCCAAGGTTTCCACTGTCTGGGCCGGTCCCCACGGCATTGATGACATTAGAAAGGAACTGGATCGACTACGAGGAGAAGAAACCCGTGTCGCCTGAATTATTAAAACGCAGCCGTCAGGTCATCGTAATCGGCCTGATGATGGTTGCTCTGGGATATTTATCCGACCGCCCAACCTACCGAATCATGGAACCTTCTCAGACTGAACTGAGATTGATCATCCGTCACAGTGGCGTTCTTATCGGGGCCTGCGAGGTAAAAACGCCAGATGAACTTAAGAGCCTGGCGCCAAACATGCGCCAACCGATGACCTGCCCCAGGGAAAAGTCTCCACTTTCATTTGAACTGTGGGTTGATGGCGAAATACTACACCAGAGTGTCGTCAAGCCATCGGGTATTCACGATGACGGTGTGCTGGCTCTCTATCGAAGTTTCAGATTAGCCGCCGGCAAAAAGGAAATCGAACTCAAGGTAAAAGATCAGGCAGAACTTGCAGAATTCAATCTTCGCTTGAAGCAAACGCTTGATCTATCCCGGGATTCAGTAGTTCTGGTCGAGTTAACCGACAAGGGAATTCAGTTCAGCCAACCCGGATCAAAATCAGGGGCCTGAGTCGCCGTTAAAAATAAGCTGGACGGCTGGAAACAGAATCATCGCCATAATGAAGATGATGACGAAGAAAACAACGCTGCGGTGTGGTATTGGTTCACCATGCAACGACTCCAGATAATTGAGTGCCGCATCAGCGAGCACATATAGAAATATCCCTGAAGCCGTATAGATAATAATTTCCATCATGGTAGCCACCGGATGGTGACCGTTTCCGGTTCCAGGTCACGATAGGCAGGCATCTTTACGACAACAATCGTTGCATCACCGCTGACACCTATTGTTCCAGTCTTTGGATCTGCCTCAGACCAAACAGCCGGTCCTCCGCCAGGTGCCTTTCTTCCCATGGGGTTGATCAGTTCAATCCAGCCCATTGTATCCTCCGGGATAGGCATCAGACGGCCGGGCCCGTCTGGATTCCGGTGTTTGGCAAAGGTCTGACGGGCAACATATATGGCGTCCTGGTAGGTGGCGAAAACCTTGGTTTTAGAACGCTCAGGCACTTCGCTCATCGTCACCGGAACAAGTACTGCGGGTACACCAAAGATCAGAACCAGCAGAGCCAGGGTGCCCATGCCGAGAAGTAGTCGACGACGCATCCGACTATCTATTAGAGCGATACGCCAAACCTGATGCGTACATGCCTGCCAGGCGCCCAAAGATTTTCGCTGGCGCTGTGATACTTCTTATCCGCCAGATTAGCGCCAATAAGAGACAGGGAAGTCAGACGATGAGGCTGGTAGTGAAATTCAAGATCGACGACCCCGTAACCAGGGTTACGTTCAGTGATGCTACCCGTTCTCGTTGCTATCCGTTCTTCCGCTTCCGACTCAAACCGGGCAACAATATTCGTCGTTAGAGGCTTGCCCAGCATAGAACCGTTGTGACTGGCGGAAATACGCCCCGACAATAGAGGGACACCCGAATCCCAGGTCTCAACACCGTCATAATCCTTGTGACGCTGTAGCCAGGTGATACTGCTCTCCAGTTTGTAGTCGCCTCTGCTGTAATCGACAGTCAACTCAACTCCGTGGCTGCTTGATTCACCCACGTTTTTGTAGATTTCGTCTCGCGGTCCTGGGCATCCATCCCCTGGCAGGCACCGGACATGGTCTATATAGTCTTCCGCGTGCGTCTGAAAAAGCACCGCATCGAGCGACCATTGATCACCGGCATAGCGATAGCCCAACTCCCAGGTTTCCGAGGTCTCCGGCACAAGATCTGTTACCGGATTGATGAAGCTGGAACCCGCAAAGGCACCCATGACGAGGTTGAACAGGCTGGGGTAGATATAGCCTTCAGAGTAGCTCGCTCGAAAAGTCGAGGACTCCACCGGCGTGTAGGAAACTGCAAAACTGCTGACCGTATGCGTGTCGTCAAACTCAGGTAGAGCATTGAAATGGTTCGAAACATCCATTTCCCCGTCCACCCGGTAGGTTCTGATGCCAGGCAGCAGCGTAAAGTCACCAACCTCAATCTCAAGCTGGGCATACCAGGCCAGGCTGGACAGCGTGGCTTCGTCTATCTGGGTCTCGGATGTTGTCAGAAATCCATTGGTTTCAACTTCTCGCAAGCGAGTCTGGCTGACTGAATCTTCCACCCACTGGAGGCCGGTGACGAGAGCCCAATTCCTGCCCAGGAGCCAGTCTGTCTGTATATTAAATCCATCACTATCAAGCTCGCTCGCTGTCAGAATCCGCGAGTCGACATTAAAACCGGGGAACAGTGTCAGAAAAGGGAATGTGTTGAACTCTCGCTCGCTCTTCTGTCGATAGGCATCAAAGCTCAGCGATTGAAATCTATCGTTCGCTGGAGAGTAGCGATAGTCGAATCGCAGCTTCTCTCGATCTCTTTGAGGGGCGTCGATAATGAAATCACGAAAAGGTGGTGTGAAACGTACTTCAGGCTCGACATAGACCTCCGACGACGAGTCGAAACTCTCAAACCCCAGGGCAATCTCGTGGTCATCGTAACGGTACGATAGTCCCGTATTGAATGAGGAATTTTCATATTCGGTGCGTTCTATTTCACCAACGGGTGTCTCACGGAGATCCTGCCGGTTTTCCGAACCACCGATTTCCCAGTTAAAGCCTGCACTGGTAGCTCCTGCAAGTTGAATACCCACAGTGTACCCATCGGTAGCACCGTTATAGGTACTCTTCAGGTCAAATTCCAGAGGACGGGTTGACTCGCGTTTTGTGATGACATTAATGACACCACCCATCGCTCTCGGGCCGTAGAGTACGGACGCCGGACTGCGAACAACCTCTATTCTCTGAATCCGATTCAAATCAACCAGCAGAGGAACCCCAACTTCGCGATGATCGACAAATTCCTGGTTGTCGATCAGAAACGCGACTCTTCGCGCTTCTTCGCCACGGATCCGAATTCTCTTCTGGCCAGCCTGACCTGAGTCAGTCACAAGGACACCCGGTAACTCGCCAAGAATATCAGCGAGCTGAGCCTGACTCGATAGCTTGATGTCTTCCTGCGAGACGACATCAACGGTGTAGGGGATTACCTGGCGGAGTTTTTCACTTCGCGTAGCAGTAACAACGACTTCGTCAAGGAAGTTGCTGTCCGGCACAGCAATAGCCGGCCATAACAGCAACGCCGCCAGGATTTTTTTCATAGGAGATCAGAGACCTGCGTAATAGGCCGCAAGGTTTTCGATGTCTTTGTCAGAAAGAGGTGCAACCATCGCTGCCATCGACGGATCGGTTCGCCCGCCGTCTCTAAACATCTTGATCTGCTTGATCAGGTAGCCTTCCTTCTGTCCTGCCAGATTAGGCCACATATCAGTGGCGGATATACCCGCTTGCCCATGACAGGCCGCACAGGTCATCGATTTGGCTTTCCCGGCAGCCGGATCACCGGCATGCGCTACAGTAGCGGTCAGTAGAGTTAGAAAAAGAATTAGTACGCGCACTTAAATTTCCTCGGTGTGTAATCTTGGAGTTGCGCATGATACCCGTCTTCATCGAATTTCTCTATTGATCATAGTCAAACGGCTGCAAACAAAAACGGTTAGAATCCTCCCGATGAAAGGCCTCAATACCACTATCTGGATTCTGCTTTTACTACCTGTGTCAGCAGCCAGCACGCCCCTAACATTGGCGTGCAATGGCGCTGCCATCGTTGAACCTTTATATGTCGCGGTTTCAGAGGAGACTGTCATAATTCAAGGCCCGGACAGTGAGCGCCAAATACCACGCCTGCCTTCCCTTGACGGACTTATTCTCGCCTCCGAGATGGCCCCGGGGCTCGATGATGAGAGACTAATCACAAAACGTATGTTCAGGTTCGATTCAGTTTCGGGGGATGCCTTTTTGCTGGATTCCGATAAATTGGTTTTCAGAGGAAGCTGCGAGTGCATATTCCGGCGAACGTGAACACTCAATCCGGCCATCGTGAACACCTGAGTCTACCCACGCATCACGAAGCTGGTTTTTAACCCAGGTGTTCACCATGGGTCAAGTCAGCACGTAGCTTTCGCATGGACTCACCTTC
>JABHYO010000137.1 GCA_018656865.1 Gammaproteobacteria bacterium
CCGGCGACCAGCACTTCGACATCGCCACCAATAGCCTGGGCAGCGGCGACAGAAACGAGCGTTGGTGATTTGACAGATTCGTTGTCGTGGTCTGCTACTACTAGAATGCTCATGAGATCACCTTTGCTTCATTTCGGAGTTTGTCTACCAGCTCTTCAACTGTCTCGACGATAATGCCGCCCGCGCGCTCTGGTGGAGCTGTGACCTTGAGCGTCTTGAGGCGTGGCGCTACATCAACACCCAGATCTTCCGGAGTGTATGTATCGATCGGCTTTTTCTTCGCCTTCATGATATTGGGCAACGATGCGTAGCGTGGCTCATTCAGCCTAAGGTCGGTCGTGATGACTGCCGGTAGTTTCACGGTAACGGTTTCGAGACCACCGTCTACTTCGCGAGTTACCGTAGCCGTACCGTCACCCACCTGTACTTCGGAGGCGAAGGCAGCTTGCGACAATCCCGCCAGGGCTGCCAGCATCTGACCCGTCTGACTGTTGTCACCGTCGATTGCCTGCTTGCCCGCGATAATGAGGCCCGGCTCTTCCTTTTCGACGATCGCTTTCAGGACTTTGGCAATTGCCAGGGGCTGCATGTCTTCTTCTGTTTCCACAAGAATGCCGCGGTCCGCGCCCAATGCAAGAGCCGTTCTAATCTGCTCCTGGCAATTACTGGCACCGACGGAAACGACAATTACTTCTTCTGCGGTACCTGCTTCCTTTAGTCGAACCGCTTCCTCGATGGCTATTTCATCGAATGGATTAACGGACATCTTGACGTTATTAAGATCTACACCAGAGTTGTCGGAAAGCACACGTATATTCACGTTGTAATCGACAACACGCTTGATTGCTACTAGAACTTTCATCTAATTCCTCGAATCGTGTTGATGTGTGTATAGAAAGAAGCCCTGCCCTCACGGAGCTTAGATCTGGTCTAAAATCGAAAGCGCGTATTCTGCCGATAATCTATCGCATAATCAATACTGTGCATTGCACAAAATATTGAAAATCGTGTAAAATCAGGAACTTAATCAGAAGTTAGTTAGGGAGTCTTCTCGTGGAAAGAGAATCCATGGAATTCGATATAGTGGTTGTTGGCGGAGGTCCTGCCGGTCTTGCCACTGCAATTCGATTTGCTCAGCTTGCTGCGGAGTCAGGTGACGAATTCTCGGTTTGTCTTGTTGAAAAAGGATCGGAAATCGGTGCACACATCCTATCCGGTGCCGTTATCGAACCACGCGCGCTTGAGGAACTGTTTCCTGACTTTGAAGAAGCCGGTGTACCGCTTAACAACCCCGTCACTGAAGACACCGTCTACTACCTGACCGACAGGAATATAGGAATAAAGCTGCCTGGACTGTTTATCCCGCCCGATATGCACAACAAAGGTAACTATGCCACAAGTCTTGCCAGCCTGTGCCGCTGGCTTGGCGAGAAAGCAGAAGAACTGGGTGTCATGCTTTTCCCTGGATTTGCAGCCAGCGAAGTGCTCTACAACGAAGATGGCTCCGTTAAGGGTGTTGCGACCGGCGACATGGGTATCAGTGTCAGCGGCGAGCAGAAACCGACCTATCAGCCCGGATACGAACTTCATGCGAAGTACACCGTCTTCGCTGAAGGCACACGTGGTCACCTCGGCAAACAGCTGATGGAGAAATTCGATCTCTGCAAAGATTCAGAAACTCAGCACTATGCCCTGGGTTTTAAGGAAGTCTGGGAAATCGATCCCGAAAAGCATACTCCGGGCAAGGTTATGCATACTATCGGCTGGCCCCTGGGTCACTTCCCGGGTGGGTCTAACGGCGGCTCCTTCCTATACCATCTGGAAGACAATCAGGTCGCGCTGGGCCTGATTATCAACCTTGATTACTCAAATCCGCATCTCAGTCCGTTCGATGAATTCCAGCAGTACAAACATCATAAAATCATCAAGAAATACCTGGAAGGTGGTAAACGAGTTGCCTATGGCGCGCGGGCGCTGGTCAAGGGTGGGCTATCGGCCCTACCTAAGCCGATCATGCCCGGCGGCATAATTGTTGGTGACGATGCCGGCTTTCTAAACATTATCAAGCAGAAAGGTACTCATACCGCTATCAAGTCAGGGACACTGGCGGCAGAAGCCGTCTATGAAGCCATCAAAGGCGGCTCTACCGGTGGCGAAGAACTGACCAGTTTCGTTGAAAATTTCGAAGCCTCCTGGCTCTATGAAGAACTCCACCGCGGTCGGAATACAACAGCCTGGATGCACAAATTTGGACTTCTAATCGGTTCAGCAGCAGTCTGGATCGAGCAGGTCATTTTCAGAGGAAAGCTACCCATCACCCTCGGCGACCCGAAACCTGACCACGCAGGCATGAAGCTGGCGTCAAAGGCCAAGAAACCAAACTACCCGAAACCGGATGGTGTCATCAGTTTCGACAAGCTGTCATCTGTCTTTCTCACCAATACCAATCATGAGGAAGATCAGCCCTGTCATCTTCAGTTGATAGATCAGAACATTCCACTGCACACCAACCTGCCGCTCTACGATGAACCGGCACAGAGATACTGCCCTGCTGGAGTCTATGAGGTCATTGAGGAAGAAGACGGTACCAAACAGTTCCAGATAAATGCGCAGAACTGCGTTCACTGCAAAACCTGTGATATCAAAGACCCATCCCAGAACATTAACTGGGTGGTGCCTGAAGGAACCGGTGGTCCGAACTACGGC
Organism: Gammaproteobacteria bacterium; assembly: GCA_018656865.1. Taxonomy (GTDB): domain Bacteria; phylum Pseudomonadota; class Gammaproteobacteria; order Pseudomonadales; family Azotimanducaceae; genus UBA9659. The sequence continues at coordinate 2,707 of JABHYO010000137.1, forward strand.
AATATGTGACTCTTTGATGGACGTCTACTAGTCGGCTTTACCCACTGACCAGTTCAGGTCCCATTAAGATCGAACCAAGTAACGCTGAGGGCTCAGCCCTCCATCAAGGGAAAGAATTGGTCGGATGACCAGACCCCGAGCCATGCATCACCTTCGTACTGAGATTCGGTCAGGTGGTCTGATAGCTGGTAGTAGACGTTTCGGCTCATCCTTGCTTCCATACCGTCGCGTATGAGCACATAGGGTATCCATTCCTCCCCGACCTGCTCGATTCTCAGGGCGTGTTCTGCATCGATACAGATGACCTCCCCCATGTCAGTCGTCACGCTCAATCGCTGACTCTCACCTTCCCCTTCAACATCCATCAGGATGATCTGAAAAGGCACATCCTCGACGGTTATCCGACACTTCTCGACCGGCGTAACCAGGAAGTAGTCGTCGTCATCTTTTCTAAGCACAGAGGCAAACAGGTGCAGCAGGCGTCTTCGGTGTATCGGTGTGCCTAAATAATTCCAGGTGCCGTCTCGACAGATGACGAGATCAATGTCCTTTTCCTCTTCTGGCTGCCATAGGTGCACCGGCGGATGCCCCTTCCCGGCGACTTTGCTCAGTTCAGACATCAGTGAGTACGGCAAATCCTGCATAGCGGTGACATCATGACATACACCCGCCTTTTCAATAAATCGCTGGGAAATATCTGGTCGGGAATCTGGCTACGAAGTGAAACCAGACTTACACGTTAGCCTGAAACCGCAGGTTGTTTGCTGTGAAAACCCAGGAAACTTCTAGAACCGATATTGCAGCCTTGCCTGATAGTGCCTCGGAAGTTCCGGGAGAACGATTGTCGATCCGAATAGATTCGGGAAATTCGCTCGGAAGTACTCCTCGTCTGTCAGATTCTTGCCGGTAACGGAAAACGACCAGTCGTCCGTCTTATAACCAATAGACAGATTAACCAGCGTGTATTCAGGCAACATCACCGAGTTAGAGAATCCGGAAGGTGTCTCTTCGACATTTGTCGCATTGCCGCTGATTGTCCAGCCATTGCCGAAGTCATAGGTCCCAGTGAAAGAGAAAATGTCCTCCGGTATCCCTGCTCTTCTGGCCTTGCTCGCCACGTCAGATACATCGCCGACCAGTTGGCCTCCGAGGATCGCAGAACAGGGGATGTCAGGAAGATCACCACAACCATAGAAACTGAAGGTCTTCCCCGCCTCTTCTGTATTGAGATTAATCACCTCAATATGAGAATAGGCAAACGTCAGGAGCAGTCGTTCGTTCACCACCCAGCGCGCTTCAACCTCCACTCCTTCGGTTTCTACTGACTGGTTGACGGTGATCGACTGAACGCCCGCATCGGTACGTTCCTGCTTGTAGGCAGAAATTGCAAAATAAAGGCTGTTATCCAGCAAACTACCTTTTAGCCCGACTTCAAGAAGTTCTGACTTATCAAAAACCTCATCATTGAGGATGGGTCCCGTCTTTGCCTCCGCACCCTGCCCCACAATCATGGTCGACTGTTCAGAGGCGGTGAGATAGGGAACCAGACCATTCTCAAACACATAGCTCAGACTGGCCGTCCAGGAGACCCCGCCAACCGTATCGTCGCCTTCGACATCGACACAGCTTGCATCGAAGCAGAGCCAATTTTGACCACTTGTGGGTAGCAACAGTTTTTCAACCGGCTGCTTGCTCTCCACATCAATCGAGTCATAGCGAACACCGAGCAACGCGCTAAAGCCATTGGTGAACGTGAAATCCGCCATAATCGCCAGGCCCAGATCTGTGTAATCACCCACGTAATATTCCGTGTAGTCATCATCAATTTGAGTTGCCAGTACGCGCTTGTCTAATGCGGTCGAGGCTTTTGTTAAATCCCGGCGATTGAAATACTCGTTATGCCAGTCGTCACCGTGTTCGAAATCTGTATGTCGAATTGATGGAGAGACCTGTAGTGAGGTAGTCAGATGATCGCTTTGGAATTCTTTAGAAATGACCAGTTTCTCTTCCACCACCCAGGTGTCGTGAAACTGGGAAAAGCCATAGGCACTCTCACTGTCATTCTTATACGACTCATAGTAGAGCTGATTCTTGATCTGCCAGTCGTTTTCGGTCGTGATGATGACGTCCAGATAGAGCACCGTTGACTCGTTATCCAGTATATCTTCGGGGGCAACGAGGACATTACTGCCATCGAGTTCCGCAGTGCCCGGGTTAACCAGTTCGAGTAGGGACAGATCCGCACCACCTAGTGTTTCTAGTTCATCCAGCGTTGGCGTAGAGTTCGGGGCAAGCTCCATCCACCAGACGAAGGGGTTGATTGGCGTGTTCTGATCACCGTCCGGATCATATTCCTGGTGGGAGATCCTGCCATCGCCGTTTGTATCGAGCGGCCGTGGTGACCCGGTGATATAGGTCCCGTGATCAATCAGATCCTGGGTCAGCCGATTCCAGCCAGCGACCTGATTCCCCTGGAAGTCATGCCACATTCCACCGAACTGAACCCTGACGTTGTCCGTCACATCCATGTCGAAGGAAGCCTGCAGTAGGTTCTGATTAGTGCTGCTGTTGTCGTAGTAGCTTCCTGAATCTTCGACCTCGCCGTAAAGGTAGTATCCGAACTCCTGATTGCCGAATTGACCTGGGCCGCCGACTTCTGCGGTGATAACTGACCTGTCCCAACTGCCAGCATTGTAGGAAAACATCCCTTCCGTTTCAGGAATGAACTGGCCTGTTTCCTCAATACGTGAGGACTTGGGATTAAAATTCAGATAACCGCCAATTTTTGCAGGACCGTGAATGGGTGAGGCTGGCCCGCGGACCACATCAATTCGGTTCGATGCGCCTATCGGGGTCGGATAGTTGCCGGGGTTATCAAGGCGGCGGATGCCTCTGAAGTAGACCTCTCCCGGCGTACCTCTGACATCCAGACCTCCTGCCACACCAAAAAATGACTGTGTGAAACTTCCAGGCGCAACAGCGATCAGTTCATCAACATCGTGCATGTTGAATCGTTCCATCATCTCTTCCGAAATGGTTGAGGCGGAACGTGGCGTCTCCAGGATCGATTTGTTGAACCCGAACACCGATTGAACATTTTCTCCCGGCAGACTACCAAGGTCACCCTTGACGACAATTTCCTCCATCTCCTGACCAGTCGCTTGACCCATGAGGCCAGCAGACAGGACCGCAGAGGTGAATAGGCTTTTCACAATGCCTGATGTTCTAAGCTTCATGCAGATGTCTCCCGCGACGTTATTGGTATCTACGATGTCATTCTTGAAAAGGCATGACATGTTATTGACCGGTAGTTTGGAGTTGTTTTTTCATGCCAGCAATACCGGCCGCCTGACGGAGCGGCAGAACCCTCAACTTGGGCATTGTTATCATCTCAGATTGAGGAATCGTTTTGCACATCTGGGGGCGCACAAAGTTCGTACTGGCGACAGATAAACCCTCGCTTTGGTGAGGGTGTTCGATCAAGCGCCTGGACCCCTTTTCTGTCAAGTCGACGCTCGAATCGCTGAATATTCTTCCGGTACCGCTCCAGTAGTTCCTTCCTGATCTCTGCCGGAACAAACGCGTACTTGAGTGAGTTTTCGCTCAACTGTTTGATTTCCGCCCAGGAAAGGTTGAATTCCCGAACTGCGACAAAGAATTCATCTGTCAGGGTGGAGTCCCACATTCCGCGATCATCGGTAGACAACGCCACGGGGATACCCGTCCTCAGGTACTCGGGAAAGGGATGCTGACTGTAGTCGTCGACATACTCCAGCAGCAGATTGCTGATCAGGTTGATTTCCACCATATAGGGACCGTGGCGCATCAACCGCATCATATCCGGGTCCGTAATCAGATTAACGCCATGGCCAATCCGATCTGCACCGAGCAGCAACGTATCCCGGATATGGGAATTGGGCTCGTCGACTTCACCTGCGTGAATGGACAGCCGGACATCGTTGTAGCGGTGGCGAAGAGACCGAATCGTCGGCAGGAATCTCGCTGGATAACCCTTGTCATTGTCTTCCCTACCCACCATGTTGACGGCTACCCAGGGTTCGTTTTCTGAAACGAACTGATAGGCCCATCGGAGATGTTCCTCTGCTTGCGGGACAAACCGCAGAATCGCCATCTGAAAACGCCAGGTCATACCTGTTTCAACAAATTTCTTGCCCTTGAGACTTTCCCTGACTATGGCAGCAGCTTCAGAGGGGTGGATCGGCGTTGTATCGGCTTGCATGAGACCGGCCACATTAACCTGCGGTTCGGCGTAGATAAGCCCCTCCTCGCTAAACGATTCAAAATTTTTCAGCAGAATGCCAACAAGGATGTTCGGATCTCTGGCCAGGTCACCAAGCCGCTGCCAGTGGCGATCAAAAAATTCATTCCTTCCCTCATGGGGTTTGTCGAGACGCAGCGCGTCATGCCACGCACGAAGTTGTGAATCATCCAGTGCGTCAAGGGGCAGATACTCAGCTCTTTCGCAGGCAGGTAGTTTCTTCCATTTGCCTTCGACTACATTCTGGTAGTGAATGAGGTACTGATCGAAAAATGCGTCGCCGTGTTTACGGCAGTTGTCGATTTTGACCTTTGTGTAGTAACGATATCCTTTGTTTTTTGAGGCAAGCGCTAGCTCGTACCACCACTCGGAAAAAATCGATCCGGTCAGATGATGATGCAGATCGCCGCCTTTGGGCATCTCATAGAGAAGTTGATGCAACTGCTCATCGGTCGCCGTCTTCTTAATTTCCTCGAACCAGTCCGCAGAGACGGGTGCCGATATTAGTGCCAGTAGTAGTGCCGACAAACTGAAAAAGAAAAAGGTCCGTTTCAAGATATGAATATCCTGGCAGGTGCGAAGGTAGCGGTCATTGTATTAGATGACCCAGTAGCCGCCTAGTGTAGTGAAACCGCATCTAATTCATGTTCTTAGAGGCATGCTGAGCATGCGATGACAAATAGTAGTAGCCAATGCTACTCTGCCGCGATGGAAAAACTCTTCATATCCGCCGACGATTTACTGATCGATTCCTTCAGATTGGCAGATCAAATTTTTCGTAGCGGTTTTCGTCCACACTTTATCGTCGGGATCTGGCGTGGTGGAGCTCCTGTAGGCATAGCAGTACAGGAATATCTGGATTATGTTGGCGTTGAAACCGACCACATCGCAATTCGCACTTCTTCCTACTATGGAATCGATCAGCAGGACAAAGAGGTACGCGTCCATGGACTCAACTACATCATCGATAATGTAAATGCGGAAGATGAACTCTTACTGGTCGATGATGTTTTCGACTCCGGCAGAAGCGTCATTGCCATACTCAATGAACTCAGGGAGAAAACCCGGGCCAACCTGCCCAGAACCATAAAAATTGCTTGTCCCTGGTACAAGCCTGCACGCAACATGACAGAGATCGTGCCGGACTACTTTATCCATGAGACGGATCGCTGGCTGGTCTTCCCCCATGAATTGTCTGGGCTCAGCCCGGAGGAAATCGCCACTGCCAAACCTGAAGTAGCTAAACTCGCGCAAGAAACCCGGCGTGATTGATCCTTCCCCTCATCTTCTGATCAACCGGTTGTATTGGTTTGTGAACTTTTCGCAGGTTTTCTTAAGAAATGTAATGAATCTTTAAGCCGTGGTCGTTGTATTAACTATCTGATGCGCTTCATCGTCCTACCACCAACAAAGGTTTCCGATATCACACCTTCGTCACCCAGCATCATGTAGACGAACAACTCTTCTTCAACAGAAAGACAAAGATCGAGTCTGCGCCCCAGAATGCTACCGTCTGGCGGACTCAGAAAAATGAAATCTGCCTCCTTTCCTGGCTCGAGGTTTCCGATACAACTATCCAATCCCATTGCTCTGGCATTACCGAGGGTCGCCATGGCAAAAGCATCCATCGCCTCGAGGGAATAGCCGCGAAGCTGACAGACCTTGTAGGCATCTCCCAGCGTCTTCAACATGGAAAGACCAGTCCCTCCCCCAACATCGGTGGCGATACTGATGTCCACTCCCGCAGACCTGATTCGCTCCATGTCCAGCAAGCCACTGCCAAGAAACAGATTTGATGAGGGGCAAAAAGCGAGTTTCCCACCCGCCGTTGCCAGACGTTCCAATTCACTATCACTCAGATACAAACCATGGCCAAAAACTGCACGGTCGTTAACTAAACCGTTCTGTTCATAAACATCGAGGTAGTCACGGGCATACGGATGCACCTCTCTTACTCGGGCAATTTCTTCTCGATCTTCAGACAGATGTGTCTGGATCCACGTTCCGGGAAATTCCCGAAACAGATCTCCAGCTGCCCTGAGCTGCGCCCGTGATGAGCTAATCGCGAATCTTGGTGACACGGCATACCCCAGCCGATCTTTTCCATGCCACTTTTCGATCAGGTAACGACTGTCGTCGACTCCTTGTTGAGCGGTATCACAAAGAGCGGCCGGTACATTCTGATCCATGAGAACTTTGCCAGCGATCAGGCGCATGCCGCGCATCCTGGCAGCTTCGAACAAAGCATCCGTCGCTGCCAGGAAACTGGTCACAAAGACCATGGCCGTCGTCGTCCCCGCAGCTAACAGGCCATTGATAAAATCATCTGCTGCTGCTGTCGCATAAGCTTCATCTGCAAACTTCAGCTCAGCAGGAAAAGTATATCGGTCGAGCCAGTCAAGAAGCCGCGGACTCCATGAAGCAATCACATCAATCTGCGGAGAGTGAACATGGGTATCAATAAATCCCGGAATCAGCAGGTCGTTCGGACGCCAGTCGCACTGGCTCAAATCAAAACCTTCCTTCTCGAACCGCTCTGCAGGTCCAATGTCTCGAACGATTCCATCCTGGACAAGCAGAACACCGTCTTCGAAATAGACCCAGTCGAGTGGTGCCGTTTCTATTACATGTACGATTCTGCTACGAAAAGCATTCACGTGGGCTCTGCGCCGGCACCAACAGCCGTCATGAACAGCAATATAGAGAAGACCTTCAACATTAGATTCATCTTAATAGCCAGCAGGGTTTGTAGTGTTCGATATCGATCTTCATTCGCTTCTGGATGACGAAGCTCTCAAGCAGTTCCCCTAGCTCTTTAACGATTTTTGGATCACCATGAATTTCGTACGGGCCATTTTTTTCTACTCGCTCAATACCTGCTGCCTTCACATTCCCGGCAACGATCCCTGAAAAGGCACACCTGAGCTCTGATGCGAGTTTCGCCGGGGATTGACTGTGATCGAGCTGAAGTGCCGCCATATTTTCGTGGGTCGGCTCAAACGGCGTTTGAAGCTCGTGTTCAATGTTTAGCTCCCAGTTAAATCCATACGCATCCTGGGTCTTAAGCCTGTGCTTTCTTACGGATTCAACCCCCTCGCGCACGACCTTGGCTACCTTTTCAGGATCTCCGATGATGATCTGGTAGAAGTCTGTCGCCCCTCGCCCCAGTGAATTCTTCAGAAATCGATCAAGTGCATCTAAGTAGCTCCTGCGTTCCTCCGGTGCGGTCAGAACAAGCGTGAATGGTACATCGCGGTTTGCGTCGTGCATCAGCACACTCAGCAGGTACAGGATTTCCTCGACAGTACCGGCACCGCCGGGAAATACGACAACGCTATGTGCTATTCGAACAAAAGCTTCCAGGCGCTTTTCGATATCCGGCAGGATCACGAGTTCGTTAACAATGGGGTTTGGCGCCTCAGCAGCAATAATCCCCGGTTCGGTAATGCCGATATAGCGACGCCGCTCAACCTGCTGCTTGGCGTGACCAATGGCAGCCCCTTTCATCGGTCCTTTCATGGCACCAGTGCCACATCCCGTGGCGATATTGAGGGCTCGCAGACCGAGCTGGTAACCAACTTCTTTAGTGTATTCATACTCCAGGCGGTCTATGGAGTGGCCGCCCCAGCAAACGACAAGGTCGGGTCGCAGATTAGGCTGGACGATGTTGGCGTTTCTAAGAATATTGAAAACAACCTCTGTGATCCCTCCACTGGTATCAAGGTCGTAAAGACCGTCCCGGGACAATATGTGGTTGACGTAAACAATGTCACGCAGCACCGAGAAGAGATGATCCTGGATGCCGCGAATCATATTGCCATCTACGAATGCCGAACCCGGCGCGTTCCTGATAGAAATTTTCGGACCCCGGGACTCCGGTATCACTTCAATTTCGAAATCTGAATATTCAGTGAGCAGCTGCTTGATGTCGTCCTGTTCATTGCCCGTATTGAGAATAGCGAGCGCGCATTCCCGAAAAAGGGTTCGAACCTCCTCCTTGGAAGACATCAGCCCCTGGATTTCTCTGTTGGACAACAGGTTGAGTGTGCTAATGGGACGCAGGTTGCTCTTGCTATACCTTTTACTGCTATTGCTCGCCATGAGTTGAGTTTACCGCCTCAGACCACGACAAGCATGTACTGACATCAACCGATGGATCAAAACAATGCTTCTATGTCAGATCCCGTTAGAAATTCAGGATTTCTGTTCTGATCTCTACCAGATCGAGAACGCCAATAGCATTTAGACCCGCCATTTGGCCTGCACATTCGCCTGGATTGAAAGTCAGCTGATCGCCATCGTACTCAATGGTCTGACGGTGGGTATGGCCATGTAGAATCACATCGTATTCAACGGTATTGACGGCCGCCAGTTCCAACGGGTCGTGGACAACCACCACTCTTTTTTCTGCCCAGTGCAGGGTGAGCGGTGGGTCAATAATCTCAAATCCGTAGAACTCAACCGCGTTCGACAACGAATCTCGTTCACCGATATCGTTGTTGCCAAACACGCCCCAAAGAGGGGCATCCAGATGGGCGAACACCTCCAGGGTTTTCGCCTGCGTAATGTCACCGGTATGGATTACACGATCCACACCAGCACTATTAAACAGCTCAACGATCTTCGAACAGTTCTTTAGATTGTTGTGCGTGTCGCTGACTATCCCAATTTTCATCTAAGAGCCTTCAGCGGTTTCTCATAAAGAGCCTTCAGCGGTTTCTCATAAAGAGCCTTCAGCGGTTTCTCATAAAGAGCCTTCAGCG
>JABHYO010000153.1 GCA_018656865.1 Gammaproteobacteria bacterium
ATTCCAGGTGACCATGGGCATGACCCGTTTCTCCTTCCGCAGTAGAACGGAAAACAGCCGCAACATCGTTATAACCTTCGACATCGGCTTTCGCTGCAAAGTACAGGTAGCGACGATTCGCCTGGGATTCACCAGCGAACGCATCCTTCAGGTTTTGTTCCGTTTTTGAATCTTTCAATGACAAGTGTTTCTCCTTTTTTCTGTCTACTTAAGATGGAAAGACGAGACTAGTTCGCGTCGTCGACCTCGTCCAATGAATCTTTTCTGTCGAATCAATCGAAATTCTTGATCAATCCTTAGACGACTGAAACAGTCGGTCGATCTCCTGCCAAACAACACCAGCGGAACCATTGCCGATGAAGCGATCATTGACCTGACACACAGGCCAGACCTCATAGCCCGTTGACGTTATCCAGACCTCATCAGCATTCAGCAACTCGTCTTCCGTGAGGGCTCTTTCGTCCAGTGGCATATTCGCCTTTTTCGCCAGGGAAACCACATGATCCCGGGTAATACCGTGCAGCAGATAGGGACTCTTAGGAGGTGTCGCAATAACGCCGTCCTTAACAATGAACACATTGGCAGCGGTAGCTTCGGTCACCTCGCCATCCCGGATCAGAACGGCGTCATCAAACCCTTCTGCTAGTGCCTCATTCTTTAGCAGTCCGTTCGCCATCAGGCTGGTGACCTTGATATCTCCTCTGCCCCAGCGAAAGTCATTCTTGGTAATCACTTTCAAAGGTTCGATTTCTTTTCTTTCCAGAATCGGTGAGGCCATTACGGTAATCAGCACCGTCGGCACGACTGCTGCCGGGTAGACATGTGATCGCGGCGACTCGACACCCCGCGTCACCTGCAGATAGAGATAAGCCGGACTCTCTGCGCCCCGCTCGACGGCCTGCTCGATGATCTGTCGCCAGGTCTCATCGTCGTGGGGTGATTCAAGTCGAATCGCATCGAGGCTTCGATTAAGTCGGCGCAGATGTTCATCCAGCGTGAACACGCTGCCGTCATACACCGCCATGACCTCATAGATGCCATCGCCGAACATAAAACCGCGATCAAATACAGACACCTGCGCTTCTTCGGGAGCCATCCACTGTCCATTAAGGTATGCAATTGCCACAAACTACTGCCTTTGAAAACAAGGCTGCATGATAAACTATGCAGCACGCCACAGGCAGGATGCAGTCAATTGGATATTCAGGATCTGGGATCGATTGGCGAACTGGTGGGTGGAATCGCCGTGGTTGCCTCGGTTATTTATCTCGCGATACAGATCCGCCATGGTATTTCCGGTTATCAGAGCAACGCAGTTCTGCAGGCGACCCACCACTTTTCCATTCTGCAACTGGAAGTCGCCAAGAGTGACTCTCTGCTGTCAGCCTGGATCAAAGCCGAGCAGCAGCAGCCCCTTGATGACCTGGAGCAAAGGCGAGTCATCAATGTCGTCAGCAGCTACTTCATCGCCTTCGAGAACCTGTTTACCCAGGTCCAGACGAAGGTCATGCCGCCTATCGCGTATGACGCAAGAAGGCCAATCATCGCCTCCTTTCTCAGCTTCACCGGCGTCTACACCTGGTGGACGACACTGGGCAAGCACCAATTTCCTCCGGAATTTGTCGCAGACGTTGATCAGTGTATCGAAGACTTCAACATCAGCCCGTCGGAAGATACCTGACGACAATTAGCGCCGCCAGGAGAGCCTGAAAAATACATTCCTGCCGACACCCGGCAATCGTTCACCTACCGTGACATCTGAATTCCGAACCCTGTTGTAGCCGCTCAGATGATCTCTATATTCGCGGTCGAACAGGTTTTCGATGCCGCCTGATATATGTAGTGACTCGGACAATTTCCAATCGCCATGGAGATTAAACAGGCCATATCCAGCCGTCTCAACCTCGCTATTTGTATCCGATACGCGTTCCTGGGCAGCAACCGCCATACCTTCCAAAGTGATTGACCAGGCGGACCGTGCATAGGCCAGACCAAGACGGAACCGGTCCGGCGAGATCCTGTAAAGGTCATCGCCCAGGTCCCGGCGTTCGCCGCGGACAATCGAGACGACGCCCTCAATTCGCCAGAACTGACCAAGTTGCCAGCCAAAATCCGCATCCATCCCAACCATGCGAGCATCGACGTTGCCAAACCTGAGCGGCGTACCATCGCCATTCATCATGGACACCATTTCGACCATCGAATCCGCAACACCCACTGTCGCATCGAAGGGGATACCCTGGATGTAGTCCGTGATCCGGTGATAGAACAGGGTCGGTCTCAGCCACCAGGTACCTCCGGCAAGATCAATACCGGCCTCCACGATCCAGGCAACCTCAGGGTCCAGTTGGCGGTCACCGATATAGTTATTGCCGTCCGCCAATCCGGCACTTGCAGCAATCGGCAGCCAGCCGAATCGCTCCAGATGTGTCGGTACCCTGTTTTTCCGGGCCAGGCTGAAGCGCCATGTACCCAGGTCAGTATCCATCCAGTAGCGGGCCAACAGATCGTAGGTTGTATCCTGCCAGTCCCTGCTACCCTGGTTGAACTGCATCGCCAGCATTGAAGGCATCATCGGTACCGCTGCACCGGTTTCAGCCAATCCTGCCTTACTGTCGTGCCGATCTATTCGTGTACCTATTTCCATTTCACCAGCACCGAGATCTTGGCGCCAGCTGATATGGGCTCCGATCCTGTCCTGATCGATATCAGGCAGCGGTTCAACAAAGAATGTCGGATTTTGCGGATTATCGATGGTAGATGACATCTGCGCCAGATCCAGATCCAGACCGTAACTCAGATCTCCTCTTTCAAATTCACTCGAAAGATCGACCGCAAGCGTCAGGGTTTCAGCCAATGCCCGATTCGCCCGATACCGCATTATCGAGGCTGGCGGCGGGCGATGCTCGGAATTACTCATACCGTGGTCAACATCCGAGAAACCAATGGAGACATCAAGCCGGGTCTGTCCCAGTGTCGTCGCGTATCCAAGGCGGGCGAAGTTCGTTTCAACCCAGTCAATATCCATGGCAAAGGGCGGGTTTCCGGTTGGCCCGGTTTCGTGACGGCGAAGCTCCAGTTCCCACTCAGACTCAGACGTTCGGAAACCAAATCCGGCGCCAAATACCTCTCGATCATGAAACGTGTTGTCGATTTCCCCGCCGGACCAGTCAAGATCGTGGCCACGTTCATTGGAGTAAATGCCAAAGGCTCGATAGGTGTCACTGGCGACACCTGCAACCAGACCCAGGCCATGACTGCGATCAGCGGACCTGCCGATCAGGGTAACATCGTAGTGTGATTCACGAATGCCGGTATCCGTGAACGGCACCTGTTTCAATTCCGTGTTCACACCGCCCACAAGTGAAGGTCCGAATGCGACCGGCGCAGCCCCGCGATTGACCTCAATGGCTTCAACCAGGGTTGGTGGCGCATAGTGCATTGGCGGGTCCATCAGATTCGGACCACCGGGATGAAAAGCCTGACCGTTGATTCGGGTACCGACCCTGAAGCCATAGGCACCGCGGAACTGTACCTGGCCGGAAAGACTACCGTTCCTGATCAGTGCTGCCCCAGGCAGGCGACTTATCAAGCTTGCGCCGTCGGCCGATACGGGTATCGCTTCATCGGCATAAATAATTTCGGTTTGGGGGATCTCCCGTCTGGCAGTCACCACAATGATGTCACTGAAGACATCCTCTGAAGCCAAAGATGGAAGCGCGATAACGATGCCTGCGGCCAGCATGGCACCGGTTCTGATTCGTAATCTCATTTTATTGTCCTGATTTACTATAGGTTGAGAGCTGATTTCAGGACAGCGCGGGAGGACCTCGAACAGGGGGGAGATAGGAAATTTCACTTTCGAGTCTCGTTCGGTAGGAGACAGAGAACCGTATCTGGTCAGGCTGGTCTGGTACGAACAAAACAAACGGTGACAGGTCAGCATGACCAGTGACAGCAAATGGGCAGGTTTCCGATTGGACTGTTTCAACAATCGCACCCGCGTCCTCAGGCAGCACATCTGTAGGCAGGTAGGTTCCCGAGTCGACATCCAGCCAGGTAGTACGATGATTAGTGCCAGAACAGACAACCACTTCAACCAGGGAAGTCTCCGGGTTTCGTTGCACCATGTAGCCCGTCGGCACGAGCGAAGGCAAAACGAAAACCGCCAACAGCAGAAGCTGCAGCACAATGCGGTTGTTATTGCCAGGAAGCGGTTGTTTCAAGCGGTTGTCACATTATCGATCCGGCACAAACTATACTTGGGCCATTAGCTTCGGGCTATGACGGGTGTCAGTTTTTTGGAGCGTTTTCACCCTTTGAAGTTGGCTTTACTGACCATGCCTCACAGATCGCAGGCCAAAGTGAGAGGCAGATCTTCGATCGCTACGAGACTAGCAGACTATTACGTATTCATCTCGGTGATCGCAGATGACAGGCCAGGCCCATTCCAGTAGATTCGGGAGTCGGCTGTATCGGAAACAGGGAATGAAAAGACTACTAATTGCCAACCGCGGTGAAATCGTTATTCGTATCGCGCAAACTGCGGCTGAACTGGGATATTCGACGATTGCGATCCACCCGGAGGACGATGCGCTTTCCCAGCATGTAGTATCTGCCGATGAATCGGTACTAATTTCCGGTACCGGTGCCCAGGCCTACCTCGATATTGAAGGAATCATCAAGGCAGCCAGAGATTCACAGGCCGATATGATTCATCCGGGTTACGGTTTTCTGAGTGAAAACCCGGGCTTCGCCAGCGCTTGCGAAGGCGCCGGCCTGACCTTTGTCGGACCAACGACACAACAGCTTGAAACTTTTGGCAACAAGTCAGCCGCGCGCAGCCGTGCAGCCGATCAGGGAGTGCCACTGCTACCAGGAACTACCGGGAACACCACTCTGGAAGAGGCACTGGCCTTCTGGGAAGAACATGCTGGTCATGGCATGGTCATCAAAGCCATATCCGGCGGCGGCGGTCGCGGTATGCGCATCATCGAGTCACAGGCTGATATTGAAAAACAGTACGAGCGATGTCGCTCCGAAGCTGAGATGGCTTTCGGCAACGATCAGGTCTATGTCGAACTGCTGGTAAGACGAGCACGTCACGTCGAAGTCCAGATACTGGGCGACGGTACCGGCAAGGTGGTTCACCTCTGGGAACGGGACTGCAGTAGCCAACGGCAAAACCAGAAGATCATAGAAATAGCACCCAGTCCCAACCTGCCGGAAAAAACACGTGACGCCTTGCTGGAAACTTCGGTCAGGCTCGCGGCAAGCGCGGACTACCGAGGGGTTGGTACTTTCGAATTCCTGATTGATGCCGACGATCCCACAGCCTTCTACTTCATCGAGGCCAACGCACGACTACAGGTAGAACATACGGTAACCGAGGCAATCACCGGTCTTGATCTGGTCGCACTGCAACTGGGTGTCGCAGAAGGCAGGACGATTGAAGAACTCGGTATCGGCGACGAAGTTGCCTGTACTGGTTTCGCCATTCAGACCCGTGTCAATATGGAAACGCCAGGCAAGAAAGGGTTTTTCAAACCAACCGGCGGTACGATCTCCATATTCGAGCCACCATCAGGTCCCGGTATCAGAACCGACAGTTTCGCTTATGCCGGTTACATGACGTCAACTCGCTATGACTCACTGCTCGCGAAACTCATCGTCCATTCACGTGCTGATGACTTTTCCGTCGCTGTGAAAAAAGCGCAACGTGCGCTTGGTGGCTTTCGGATTGAGGGTTTCGAGGTCAATATTCCTTTTCTTTCTACGCTGCTGGCAGAGGATGCTTTTGAAGCAGGCGAAGTGACGACGCGTTATATCGATCAGCAATTTGAGAGGCTTGTGGATCAAACTGAGACTGGAGACAAGTCTCGCGGTCCTTCTCTTCGCTCAGGACGACAAGGGCAGAGCTCAGAACGACAAGGACAGGACTCAGGAAAACAAGGTATCGCTGGGACACAATTGAAGACCAAAGATCCGCTGGCGGTTCTTGAACTGGGTAAATCAGATACGCCAGCCAACATCCGGAATGAGGGGACTGTCGCGCTTTCGGTTGAAGTCGAGGGGCCGGCAGGTTCCGTGCCCGTACCGGCGCCGCTGCAGGGCACCATCATAGATTTGTTAGTCGATGAAGGTAGTTCGGTTTCTATCGGGCAGGAACTCGTCGTCATGGATGCCATGAAAATGGAACATGTCATCAAGGCGCATGTTTCCGGCGAGGTTCTGATGATCACCGCGGAAGCTGGTGATGCGATTCTGGAAGACCATCCAATTCTGTTCATTCAGGAGAAAGCCGTTGAGGCCGGCGAACAGGCAGTGGTCAAAGAACTCGACCTCGACCACATCCGCCCTGACCTGCAGGAAGCGTTTACGCGCCATGGCTACAAACTGGACGAAAATCGAGATGCTGCAGTTGCCAGACGGCGAAAGACCGGACATCGCACTGTCAGAGAAAACATCGGTGAAATTTGTGATCCCGGTACCTTTGTCGAATACGGTTCCCTCGCTATAGCCGCCCAGAGACGTCGACGAACAGTTCAGGACCTGATGGAAAATACCCCGGGCGACGGCATGGTTACAGGAATAGGCAGCGTCAACGGCGAACTCTTCCCTGACGGGGATACGCAATGCGTGGTGATGTCCTACGACTACATGGTGCTAGCTGGCACTCAGGGTCTGCAAAACCATCGTAAGAAAGACCGAATGTTCGAACTCGCAGAAAAGCTTCGGTTGCCCATTATTCTGATCGCCGAAGGCGGTGGCGGCCGACCCGGAGATACGGACGGTGCCGGTATCGCCGGTCTCGACTGTCTGGCCTTCCAGCTATATGGAGTACTATCAGGGCTCGTACCCAGAATCGGCATTACGACCGGCCGCTGTTTCGCGGGCAATGCGGTACTGCTTGGCTCAAGCGACATCGTTATCGCCACCGAAGATTCCAATATCGGTATTGGTGGCCCGGCAATGATCGAGGGTGGCGGACTGGGTATTTTCAAACCGGAAGAAGTCGGCCCCATGAGCGTGCAGGTTCCAAACGGCGTGGTCGATATCGCCGTTAAGGATGAAGAAGAAGCGGTCGACAGCGCGAGAAAAGTGCTTTCCTATTTTCAGGGCCCGACCAAAGACTGGAGCTGTGATGATCAACGCAAGCTTCGGTTTTCCATACCTGAAAACCGTCTCCGAGTTTACGATATCAGAGAAATTATCGAGACTATTGCTGACCAGGACTCGGTTCTGGAACTCCGTCCCGAGTTTGGTATCGGCATTATCACCGTTTTTGCCAGGATCGAAGGCAGACCTGTTGGCATCTTTGCCAACAACCCGGTCCATCTTTCAGGAGCCATAGACAGTGATGGTGCAGACAAAGCTGCCCGCTTTATTCAGCTATGCGATGCCTTTGATATTCCCATCGTCTCGCTGGTGGACTGCCCCGGCATCATGGTCGGACCGGAGATCGAGAAGACGGCGCTTGTCCGTCATGCATCCCGGCTCTTTGTGATCAGTACCAGTATCACCGTACCAATGCTCTCTATCGTTATTCGTAAAGGTTACGGGCTCGGCGCTCAGGCCATGACCGGCGGAGGCTTCAAAGCCTCTACTTTCACTGTCAGTTGGCCTACCGGCGAATTTGGCGGCATGGGCCTAGAGGGCGCTGTCAAACTCGGCTACCGCAAGGAGCTCGAAGCCATAGAAGATCCTGAAGAACGTCTAAAGGAATATGAAGGGCGCGTTGCATCAATGTACGAGCGAGGTAAGGCCGTGAACTTCGCCACAGCCTTTGAGATAGACGAAGTGATCGACCCCCGGGATACCCGTCAGTGGATCATGGCTGGATTGAAATCCGCACCAACACCGCCTAAGAGGGAAGGCAAAAAGAAACCCTTTGTCGACACCTGGTAACCATGACGCGAACCAAAGCTGAAATCGCTGTCATTCCACTAGCGATCATCCTGGTCGGAGCATTCCTCTGGAATGAACGCCAGACTCGCCCCGCGCCACCGCCTCCACAGCTTGAAGTGCCGGACTTCCAGGCAATCAAGGACGTCAACGTCAAAAAAGAAACTTTCTTCGAGTTCATGCTCCCCCTTGTTCGAGGGGCAAACGACGAGGTTAGAAAAGAGCGACGCCGACTGCAGCGAATTGATATCAGCCTAAAGAGAGAAGATAAACTTTTAGCGGAAGACTCCCTTTTTCTTGCAGATCTTGTCATTCGCTATAGAGTCAAGGTAGATCCACGAACCGAGTCGGAAGCAATGGAAAAGCTTCTCTCCCGGGTCAACACCATCCCTGCGTCGCTCGTTCTGGCCCAGTCGGCAAATGAGTCCGCCTGGGGTACCGCCAGGTTCGCTAAAAATGGCAACAACTACTTCGGCATCTGGTGCTGGACCAGGAACTGCGGTCTTGTTCCCCAGCGACGAGAAGAAGGCGCAAGACACGAGGTAGCTTCATTTGACAGTATCGAGATGAGCATTACCTACTATCTGCTGACTCTGAATTCACACCCCGCCTACGACGCCTTGCGGGATATTCGCAATGAACTCAAGACCCGTGAACTTCCGGTAAAAGGCTGGGATCTGGCTGCCGGACTCATTGCCTATTCCGAACGACGTGAAGCCTACGTCGATGAAATCCGTACAATAATCGAAGTCAATGAACTGCATCGCTTTACGCGGGTCAACTACGATTTTTGAACACCTGGATCACATCGCCATGGCGATAATCCAAATGCTCATGGCGAGACCGGTGGTAAAGCACAGGATTCGGAGGGGTGGAATATTAGCGATATAAAAAACGCCGTGAAGGAAACGGACGGCTACCCAAATAATCGCAGCCAGCGACCAGTTCCCCGCTGGGTCAACACCACCCATAAAGGCAATAACATTGGCGACGGTAAACACAGCAAGCGCCTCCCATGCATTGAGCTGAGCACCCCAGGCACCATACCCGGCGTCCGTTAAGCGATCCGCCTGCTCCCTCGGTTTAGCCGCATCAATGGCATCGAATTGCTTCAATCGAAATGGCACCGAGGCACCATGCCAGACATAAGGTAGTATCAGCCCTGCCAGCATGCACCACATTGGAATTGTCATCACTTACTCTCCCTCCTGATTTGTGGAAAGCCTAACACTAGTTGCTGAAATTGGATCTATGGTCGTCGGGAATAAGCGTCATTCGGTCCCGACGTCACTCTGAATGTGCCGGGGTCGCGCACGACTGAAGAGTCTCGTGACGAGATCCTTCACCTGCGGTTCAGGATGACAGGGAAACCTGCGGTTCAGGATGACAGGGAAACCTGTGTATCAGGATGACGGTGGAAGCGCAACCCGCGCAAGTGGGACCTCAAGGCCCGCCACATCAGCACGGGTTCTATAGACCGCGCCGGGACGATCGCCGCCCGAGTCGTCGGACCCGGAGACAACGTATAGATCCCTTAGATCATCGCCACCAAAACAAACGCTGGTACACTTCTGCTGAGGTATCTCAACCAGGTGATCGATGCTTCCATCAGGGTTGTAAACACCGACACCATGACCATTAGCCAAAGCCACCCACAGACGACCGTCTTCGGAGATAGCCATACCGTCCGGGGAAGTACCTGCCGTCTCTACAAAGATCTGTTTTTCGCCAAGGGTGCCATCACTATCCACCGCATAGGCATTGATATGTTGTCTCCTGGTATCCGAGTGGTACAGAGTCTTACCATCGGGTGAAAAACCCATACCATTGGTGAGCATAATATCCCGCGCGACGACACGTGCTGAACCATCCAGATCAATGAGATACAGATCACCGGGCCTCGGTTCCCTGCCATCGTCAAACACGGGGCTGGAGCCCAGCCCACCTGCATAAATACGACCCAAACTGTCAGTGGTGATATCGTTAAATCCAACTACGCCGGCCTCTTCATTCTCATCGAGAAGCGTTCTGGTTTCACCTTCAGGGTTCGACTTCCATGAAATGTTGCGGCCAGAAACGATCATGCCGCCGTTTTCATGAAGAGACATACCGCCGATGCCCCGGCGATGAGCAAAGATCGTGGTAAGACTGCCGCTATCATCAATGCAGAACACACCGCCATTTAAAACATCGCTGAACATCAAACCCCGACCAGGCACCCAAACAGGTCCCTCAACCAGGCTGTAACCCTCTGCCAACTTTTCCATCGACCCTTCCTTTCAAAATTCTTCAGGCGAACTGTCAAGATAACAGCAACACACCATACCCGCAGCCAGTTTCCAGAAATCGCTCAGATTGCTCACAACCTGTTGACCCATAGCGCCCCGCCCTCCACCATGTTGAATGATGATTGAACTTAAACCCCTTGCCGTAACAGACGACTGCGAAGCAACTGCTTTCCTTTCGGAACAAACAGGTCTCTCAAAGTCCCGTATCAAGCTTGCCATGACCAGGGGTGCCGTCTGGCTGGAGCGGGAGGGCAGGCAGCGCCGACTGCGTCGTGCAAAGACCACACTTTCTCCGCCAGATAAAATCGGCATCTACTACGATGAGTCTATTCTCAGCACCGAGCCTCCGAAGCCGACATTGCTCTCGGACCTGGGTTGCTGCAGCATCTGGATAAAGCCTGCCGGTCTAATGTCAGGTGGTTCACGTTTTGGCGATCACTGCACCATCGACCGTGTCGTGGGAAACGAGCTGGATCGACCAACCTTCCTGGTGCATCGACTCGACAAATTTGCCTGGGGGCTAATGGTGCTGGCGCACGGTAAAAAGAGTGCCGCCCACTTGTCACGGCAATTCCAGGAAAGAACTGTCAGCAAAACATACCAGGCACTGATCCGTGGCAGACTGATGGAATCTCGCCTGCTGGATACACCAATTGATGGCAAGCCCGCCATCTCCCATGTCAGGCCAATTAGACCAGATGAAGACAGAACTTTGGTGGAAGTTCGGATAGAAACGGGGCGCAAACATCAGATCAGGAAGCATCTGGCCGAATCCGGTCATCCGATTGTTGGCGATCGGTTATATGGTTCTGAAGATGTGTCAGGTCTGCAACTAGCGGCAGTCGAACTCGGTTTCCTACATCCCGAAACCGGCGAGCCACTTACTTTTAACCTGCCTGCGGAGTACCGCTTCTAGGAAGCAAACTGAATCAGAATCCCTGCGGCGACTGCGGAGCCGATGACTCCGGCGACGTTCGGTCCCATGGCATGCATAAGCAGGAAATTATGCGGGTTGGCTTCAAGACCGACCTTGCTGACCACTCGTGCCGCGATCGGCACCGCCGATACGCCTGCCGCACCAATCAGCGGATTGATCTTCTTGCTGATAAACAGGTTCATCAGCTTGGCCATCAGAACACCTGCTGCTGTTCCCAGGGCAAAGGCAACTATACCCAACACCAAGATGCCAATCGTTTCCATCACCAGAAACTGTTCCGCCCTCAGTTTCGATCCAACGGCAAGCCCAAGAAATATCGTGGTGATATTGATTAATGCATTCTGCGTCGTATCGCTCAGTCGATCGACTACACCGCATTCCCGCATCAGGTTGCCAAAACAGAACATGCCCAGCAGGGGTGCTGCACTCGGCACCATCAGTGCAACCAACACCAGGAGCATCAAAGGAAAGAATATCTTTTCGCGCTGTGAGACTTCCCGCAGCTGGGTCATTTCGATCTGGCGTTCATGCTGGCTCGTCAGCAGTTTCATGATCGGCGGCTGGATTATGGGCACAAGCGCCATATAGGAATATGCAGATACCGCAATCGCACCGAGCAGATGCGGGGCCAGTTGGCCTGCGACGTAGATCGCCGTCGGCCCGTCGGCACCACCGATGATGGCAATCGCCGACGCCTCTGCAATATTGAAATCGAAAATGCCTTTCGACGACAGCATCAACGCACCCATCAGTGTGGCAAATATGCCGAACTGCGCCGCTGCACCGAGAAACAGTGTTTTCGGGTTCGCCAGCAGGGGCCCGAAATCAGTCAGAGCCCCGACCCCCATAAAGATCACCAGCGGAAAAACGCCCGTCTCGATACCCATGTGGTAGAACTGATAGAGAACACCATCACCCACCGCTATATCCACACCGGGAATGTTGGCGAGAATGCCGCCGAAGCCGATTGGCACCAGCAGCAGCGGTTCGAACCCGCGAGCTATGGCGAGATAAAGCAGGCCGAAACCAACCAGGATCATGACACCCTGATCGAGGGAAAGCTGGGCAATGCCTGTGCCCTGCCAGAGCTGTAGTAGTTGATCCATCAGTCGAGCCTGATCAAAGTGTCACCGGCATTGACGGTATCGCCTTCGCCGACAAGGATCTCGCTAACTGTACCCGGTTCAGATGCTCTGATTTCAGTTTCCATCTTCATGGCTTCCAGCATCAGGACCACATCACCGCTCGATACCAACTCGCCTTCCCTCACATTGACTGCGAAAACATTGCCCGCCAACGGCGCCAAAATCTCTTTTCCACCTACAGGTTTAGAAACTGGTGTCGCCTGTCCCGCCAATGGCTGTACTGCATCAATCTTCCCGCCGTCAGAAACCCGGACGACGAAACTTTCTCCATCGACCTCCACGGTGTAGACCGAAGATTGCCGGGTAACAGCTGTCTGAATCAACGGCTCAGGCTCACCGTCCGGCTTCGATTCAAAGGCATCAGGATTGTCACGGTTCGCGAGAAACTTGAGTCCAACCTGAGGGAAGAGCGCATAGGTCAGAACATCGTCATCGATATTCTCAGCGAACATGAGGCTTTTCTCTTTTCCCTGTTCTAGCAGTTCCGCTTTTAGGTGTTCGAACTCAGGCACTAAAAGATCCGCTGGACGACAGGTTACGGGCTCCGCGCCATCAAGCACCCGGGCCTGCAGTTCGGCATTGACCGGTGCCGGAGTTGCACCGTACTCGCCCTTTAGTACCCCCTCTGTTTCCTTGGCAATATTCTGGTAACGCTCCCCCAACAGAACATTAATGACCGCCTGAGTACCGACAATTTGTGAGGTTGGGGTCACCAGCGGAATAAACCCAAGGTCCTCACGTACCTTCGGAATCTCTTCCAGCACCTCATCTAGCCGATCGGCTGCGTTCTGTTCCTTCAGTTGGTTTTCCAGGTTGGTCAGCATGCCACCCGGCACCTGCGCAACCAGAATCCGTGAGTCGGTACCTCTGAGCGCCCCCTCAAATTTTGCGTATTTCTTTCGCACCCCTCGGAAATAGGCCGAAATTTCTTCAAGCCTGTGAATATCGAGACCGGTGTCTCGATCGGTACCTTCCAGAATGGCAACGACAGCCTCAGTCGACGAATGTCCATAGGTCATACTCATGGAAGATATGGCCGTGTCCACATTGTCGATACCTGCTTCGATGGCCTTGAGATAAGTCGCCGTCGACATTCCCGTGGTCGCATGACAGTGCATGTGGATAGGAATATCGACTGCCTTTTTCAGCCCTGT
This sequence comes from Gammaproteobacteria bacterium, assembly GCA_018656865.1. Classification (GTDB taxonomy): domain Bacteria; phylum Pseudomonadota; class Gammaproteobacteria; order Pseudomonadales; family Azotimanducaceae; genus UBA9659. The sequence goes on from JABHYO010000153.1 coordinate 13,430, forward strand.
GATCAGCTCATAGGCAATGTAGGGTGTTAGCAGACCCGCCATATCTTTAATGGCGATCGAATCAGCGCCCATGTCAGCCAGCCGACTGCCCATTTGCAGCCAGTTATCAATGTTGTGGACAGGACTGACTGTGTAGGAAAGTGTTCCCTGCGCATGTTTGCCCTGACCACGGACGGCTTCTATAGCCCGCTCCAGATTTCTGGGATCGTTCATGGCGTCAAAGATACGGAACACATCGATGCCATTTTTGGCGGCGCGCTCAACGAATTTATCGACGATGTCATCCGCGTAGTGCCGATATCCCAGAATATTCTGACCGCGAAACAACATCTGTTGAGGTGTGTTCGGCATCACCTTTTTCAGTTCACGGATGCGCTCCCAGGGATCCTCACCAAGAAACCGGATACAGGCGTCGAAGGTGGCGCCGCCCCAGCTTTCCAGTGACCAGAAGCCTATCGTGTCGAGCTTCTCTGCAATAGGCAGCATGTCATCAAGCCGCAGCCGCGTTGCGAACAAAGACTGGTGAGCGTCACGCAGAACAACTTCAGTAATGCCCAGGGGCTTCTTGCTTGTCATTTTCCACCAGTGGCTTTGCTCATTGCCGCCTCATACATGCGGCAAATAGGCCGCAAGTGTGTCAAAGACCAGAGAATAACGGAATCCCGGCTGAAAAACGTCTTTCTCAATGACCCCTGATTACCAGACCAGATTTCAACCAGCTGGATTGATCACTGGCGGACAGTGGATTGAGTCACTATAATTCGCCCTCGCCGCGCTGGTAGCTCAGCTGGATAGAGCATCTGGCTACGAACCAGAAGGTCGGGGGTTCGACTCCCTCCCAGCGCGCCATACAACCAAATAGTCGTCCTGAGGCGAAACCGAAGGATCTCGAGATGTCGTACGCGATCGGATCGCCGCATCGCCCGGTTCACCCTCCGGGTTCAGAATGACAACAGAGTTACGGAGAGATGGCCGAGTGGCTGAAGGCGCTCCCCTGCTAAGGGAGTATGGGTTAAAAGCTCATCGAGGGTTCAAATCCCTCTCTCTCCGCCAGGTTAACTGCAGGCTGCAGCGCAGCCGAAGTTAACGGCGGCAGCCATTGCAACGCAGTGAAATGGCGAGAGCAGGTTAACTGCAGGTGCGACGGTCCGACGTATCGGGCACCGAAGTTAACAGCGGCAGATGTTTCATAGAAACATCGAGAGCCAGGTCATCGAAGGGTAAGCAGTTCAGCGATTTACTCTGCCTCAAGAGGCTTGATCAGTGTCGGCTCATCCAGTTCGTCGTAGACCGTCACTGGACGGATGTTGTCAGGAAATGATTCATTCGGAATAAAGACATTCTCCGGCCCGTCATTAAAAGAAAACTCGATCAGATTGGTATCCAGACCAGAACGGGCAAGAATTTCAACCAGCCCCTCAGCGGTTGTGTTAGCCAGATCAAGTTTCAGCACCAAACCGCCGTTGACATGGTCTCTGATTTCGCCGTTATCAAGCATCGCCTGGAATGCAAGAAAGTCATCAACATCGGGAAAGACCCGCTCGAAACACGTAAGCGCTACCGCTCGTCTGACTGCTTCTTCAATTTCGATCATCGTGGTATCCGGGTTTCCGGCCACTCTGACAAGGGTGTCGATACTCCTCCAGTTGAAAACCTTGATAACGGGTGTGTACTCAAGCATTCGAGCTCCCTGGTAGGGTGCCATTGGCTTCTGTACATGAGTGATGATCAATCTATCGAGTGCGGCCTGAAGCTGATGCTCCTCTTCCCTGGAATACTCTTTCAACCGGAGGACTCTGTATTCCTTGTCTTCGCTGTCTTTATAAGCTGTCTCCCAGGGTTGCGCTCCGAGCAGGTCTACAGCTGCTTGTAAGTGATCATTCAGATCTTTGTATTTCCTGCTCACCTCGCCTCCATCCCACTCACTGAGTTAACCCAACAGGGCTCTTCTCCATTCTACTGCCATAGAAGAGGATAAGAAGAATTAACCACATTTCCGCCTCATCAGGCAGGTACATAATCCTCCCAAGAAAGAGATTTGCCACAGTTCTGAATAGAGATCTGGTGGTTTATTAGCAAACCAACGCACCGGGGCACAGTGATCAACCTACGTTCGATGTGCGAGCTTACTCCGGCACTTTACTCCGACCCCTAAATTCCACATTTTTCCGTATAAATGGATTCCAGCCTCGCACACACAGTATGCTGGGGCTTGATTCCCACTAGAGGTCGGTCCATGGAGCCAGACGCCATTAACCAACTGGCTCATTTCGTGCCCAGCATCATCGCATTCACAAGTGTGCTGGCGGTAATACTCATCGCAAATGCACTCATCCGACGAGGCCAGGCTGGGGAAATCAGTGTGCCAAGGCAGATGTTGATGCTTTGCCTGACGGCCGCGGGGCTGCTGATCGTCATCTTCAGCCTGCCACTCTCGGAAACCAGCCGCGGGCAGGTGCTGAGCCTGCTGGGCATCGTGATCACCGCCGTCATCGCACTGTCATCCACAACATTCGTAGCAAACGTGATGGCAGGTCTGATGCTACGTGCCGTCAACAGTTTCCGTCCAGGTGACTTCATCCGGTCTGAAATATTCTTTGGTCGGGTGACTGAGCGTGGCGTTTTCCACACGGAGATCCAGACTGAGGACAGAGACCTCATGACGCTGCCGAATATGTACCTGGTGAACAATCCGGTTACCGTAGTTCATAACTCCGGCACCATCATCTCTGCAAACTTGTCACTGGGTTACGATATTCCCTATGCGCGTGTCGAAGAACTGCTGAAAAAGGCTGCGGAAGAATCCGGGCTGGCGGAAGCATTCGTGCTTGTTGTCGATTTGAACGATTACTCGGTTTCCTATCGAGTTGGCGGCTTTTCGTCGGAAATCAGCCACATGTTGACAATCAAGTCAGGATTGAGAAAGAAGATTCTCAATACACTGCATGAGAGTGGAATCGAAATTGTTTCACCGAACTTCATGAACCAGCGAGCACTCGAACCGGGAGAAAAAATCATCCCGGCGCGTTACGGCCCGGCCAGGGTCCTGGAAGATGAAGCTAAACCCGAGGACATGATATTTGACAAAGCGGACTCCGCAGCAGAAAAGGAGGCGTTGAAACGCGAACTGACCGATGCAAACGAGCGTTTGAAGGCGCTGTCAGAAGAAATCAAGTCTTTGGAGAAAGGAGACAGGAGCGCTCTTGAAAATGAGCGTAACCAGTTAAGCGCGCGCATCGAGGAGATCACACAAATAATCTCACATCCTCCGCCAGAATAACTCGCAACCGTCCGGCCGCGGCCAACCCGTGGTGCTAGTTATTCATATCCCCGAGAGCACCAGAGGCACGAAGCCTACCAATCTCACCCGGTGACATACCCAGTATCTCCTCAAGCAGTCGATCCGTGTCCTGCCCAAGACAGGGAGCCGAACTGCGTACGCCATTGGGGCGACGACTGAAACGCCAGGGAATTCCCGTGTGAGCACGTTTGCCCACTACCGGGTGATCGAGACGTTCAATATATCCCCACTCGTTGAGGTTTGGGTCATTGATCACGTCCGCAGTCGAAAGCGACGGGAACGCCGCAATGCCATGTGATTGCAGTTCGTGAGTGATCTCCCAACGGTCACGCACTGATGTCCAATCACCGATGATTTCGTCCAGCATATCCTCATTCTGTTTTCGATCTATCAGCGAAGCAAAACGAGCGTCTTTCTCCAGATCCTCGTCGATCAGCGTTGCCAATCTGCACCAGTCCTCGTCACAGGCGCAGGCAATGGACACCCACTCATCGTCTCCAATGCAGGGATAGCATCCGTGGGGCGCCATGGTTTCGTCCCGATTTCCCTGGCGGGGAGGTTCTGTCCCAGTGAGTGCGTAGTGCATCCAGCCTTCGATACCAAGAACCGCAGATGCTTCCCAGAGGGAGATATCGAGGTAATCACCTTCGCCCAGCCGGTCGCGCTTCTCGAGAGCAGTGACGATTCCCCAGGCAGCGGTAATTCCACCGGTTGGGTCCGCAGTGGCTGGACCGAATTCCTCGGGAGGGCCATCTGAGAATCCGGTCGCATGGGATAGGCCGGTCATGACAATAGCGGAAGGGCCGTATCCCATATACTGCCGATAGGGACCAGACTGGCCAAATCCGCTGATACTTGCCAGGATGATCTTTGGGTTGGCCTTTTTGAGTTCATCGTAGCCGAGGCCCAGGCGATCCAACACACCCGCAGCGAAGTTCTCAATAACCACATCACAGGAAGCGACAAATTTCAGCACGAGTTCGATCCCGGCAGGATTGGCAAGGTCGACGGCGACGCTCGATTTCCCTTGGTTCCACTGGTTGAACATACCTGAACTGTCAAGACCGGGTTCGACTCCATCAGGGTAGAAAGGGCTTCGACGAAAGTGGTCAGGCCGCTTGGCGGACTCGATTCGAATTACCTCCGCACCCAGGTGCGCCAGATTCATTGATCCATAAGGCCCGGCCCAGACCCAGGTGAGATCAACAACCCGCACCCCGGCGAGCGGCAATATTGGCGCTTGCCGGGGAACGGAATCCCGGGGGTTGATGGTGTTG
>JABHYO010000154.1 GCA_018656865.1 Gammaproteobacteria bacterium
AGATAGCCATTTACCACTACACACTTGCCTGTAAGGAGCTGGCGGAATCACACAACATCCGAGTGAATTGCATTATGCCGGGGGTAACGCAAACCCCAATTCTCGGGAAAACCGGTGATGGCGATACACCAAGGCCGACCATCGCCGCTGTCATAGAAAGTATACCGCTGATAACAGCTGAGGAAATTGCAGCCGGTGTTCTGACCCTGGTGATGGATGATGAACGCGCCGGCGAGGGTTTAGTCATCGACAATCCCGCTGCTGAAGGCGAGTCACCGCCCCAGTACAGGGTTGCCGACTACAAGTCCTACATGGACTTGAACCTTGAGCGACTGCCCTGAAAGGATCCCGGCCCCTGCCTAGATCGGCTCAGATAGTGAATCGCACATTACCCATGACCTCGAAGCTTGGCTTCGGTGTGGGTCAGGTGGCGGAAGGCATCTGCCTGGTTGTCTTCAATACCTTCACCTTGTTCTTCTACAACCAGATTATCGGTGTATCCGCTTCGCTCACCGGTATGGCACTGGCCATTGCGCTTATATTCGATGCGGTCAGCGATCCCCTGGCCGGTTCTATTTCCGACAATTTCCAATCCAAGTGGGGTCGCCGGCATCCGTTTATGGCGGGGTCATGTATTCCCCTGGCATTGGCGATTTTCGGGCTCTTTAATCCGCCCGAAAATATGTCGGAGATTTTCTACTTTGGCTGGCTGTTGCTCTTCGCAATATCCGCCAGGCTCTTTCTTACGCTCTATCATGTGCCTCATATGGCCCTCGGTGCTGAGATGGCCGATGACTATGCAGACAGAACTCGGGTATACAGCTACTCGCAGTTTTTCGGTACCGTTGGCAGCGCAGGCTTTGCCTTCCTCGCTTACACCTTTTTCTTCCCAACGACGGATGAACATTCCCACGGCATGCTTAACGAAGCAGGTTATCTGCCGTTTTCAGGTACCGCCGGGATTGGTATCGTCGTGACCATACTCGCGTGTGTCTGGTACACACGACGGGAGATCCCTCACATGTCCACCTGGAAGCCGCGCGAGGAAAGTTTAAGCACACGAAGGCTTTGGCGTGAGATAAAAACAGCACTCTCAATCAGGTCCTATTCTATGCTTTTATGTGGGTTGCTCTGCGCCATGGTCATCATTGGCGTTGAACATACCTTCATGGTGTACATTTACATCCACTTCTGGGAGCTTGGTACTGAGAGCATGCGCTGGCTGTCTCCTATGCAGCTTGCAGGGTTACCACTTTCAGTGCTGATGGCGCCTTACCTGCTACGTTGGTTCGATAAGCGCACTATCCTGATAGTGTTTGCAGCATTGATCATCATCAACATGAACGTTCTGATCCTCCTCCGCCTGTTTACCGATGTACTTCCTGTCAACGGCGACCCAATACTGTTCTATCTGCTGCTGACTGTGGCATTTATCGCTGGTTTGATTAGCCCGGCTCTCATGATCAATTTCAATTCCATGTTTGCTGATGTTGCCGATGAACTCGATCTGCTAACCGGCAACCGCCAGGAGGGGATCATCTTCTCCGCCAGGTCTTTTTCTCTTAAGGCGTCGGGCGCTATCGCCACCATGATTGCCGGTATCGCGCTTGACCTGATCGGTTTTCCAAAAGGTGCAGCGGCCGGTACGGTGCCGCCGGATATTGTCTACCGGCTGGGGCTTGTGGCGGGCCCAACAACTATCGTCCTGGGCCTGGCCAACCTCAGCTTTTTCATTGCCTATCGGCTCGACCGAAAGCGAATGGAAGAGGTCAAGCAGGCCTTAAACGCAAGGCGTACCGCAGAGGCAGCCCCTTAGCTCACTTGTTTGCTAACACCTTGTTTACTAACACCTTGTTTACTAACACCTTGTTTACTAACACCTTGTTTTCTAACACCTTGTTTACTAACACATGGTCAAACCACCAGAGACGCTGACGGCCTGGCCGGTCACGAAACTACCCTCACTGGACGCCAGAAACCTGACCAGCCCAGCCACTTCTGCAGGTAGAGCGGGACGATGGAACGGTGTAAGACGCATAAAAGATTTCCAGCCCTCTTCCGAGAATCCTTCTGGTGCTTCAGCGGTTGGGCGAGTTGGCCCCATACACACAGCGTTCACTGTAATTGTGTGACGCGCCATCTCCCTAGCCAGGGACTTCGAAAAACCAATGGTGCCAGCTTTGGTTGCTGCCTGGACCGTCTCCATGGAAGCGCCAATCTTGCCTGAGTCAGAAGTGAGATTGATAATTCGACCATAGTCTTTCTTTGTCATGTGCTGCAAAGCAGCATGACAGGAATAAAACAGTCCTTTCAGATTGGTATCCAGCATTGCATCCCAATACTTCTCGTCGTCATCGAGAAACCTCCGCAAATGATCAACCGAAAAAGCATTAACAAGAATATCCAACTGTCCATGCTCCGCCACTGTCTCATCGACAACTTTGGTAACCTGCTCCCGGGATGTGACGTCCGCTTGTTTGAACGAGGCCTGGTGTCCAGCTGAAACCAGTTCCGCAGCCAACGACTCGCCCTCGGTTTCCCTACGGGCACTGGCAACTACCGTTGCACCCTGAGCACAAAGGTCCCTGGTGATGGCCGAACCGGCAAGGCCCAAAGCACCAAAGACCAGTGCAACGCGATTTTCTAAAAGCATGATGTTTATCTCCTATCTCAGAGTGATGAATTTTGGCAGTCTATTCGGTGATCCGATCTGCTATGTTGTTGTCCAGCCACCGTCTACATCGAGCACCATACCCGTTGCGTAGTCGCAGGTCGCAAAAAACATGGCCGCCTCGGCAATATCTTCAGGAAATCCGGGTCGTCCCATAGGGATTCTTTCTATGAGTTCACGACGCAGCTCGTTTTCGGGCAGATCAAGGTGTAGAGTCTTCTGCGCTTCAGGATCCATAATCAATCCCGGTGACAGGACATTGACTCTGATTTCGCGCGGCGCCAGCTCCAGCGCCAATTGCTTACCCATGGAATTAACAGCGCCACAGAGACCGGCACCGCCAGCGTAATTAACAATAGCGGATTTTGCGGCGACACCAGAACACAGCATGATGACACTTCCGGCAGGCATTTTCGGCACCGCATAGTGACAGGTTCTCATCTGGCCAAAAAATCGCGGCCCAAATAGATCTTCCCACTCCGATACGGGTACCTCGTCAACCGCACCAAAAAGGAAGGAACCCGCACAGTTCACCAGCAGATCAATTCGTTCCAGAGGCTCGAAGAATTTCGCGACCTCTTCATCGACAGCAATATCTACAAGTGCATATTTCGAATCGTGACCGATAGACTCAACTGCGTGTTGCAGGTTGTCTTCGTTTCTCGCCACGACCGTGACACTGGCTCCCTCTCTGGCAAACCTTTGGGCGATCGCCAGCCCTATGTTAGAACTGCCTCCAAAAACCACGGCAACTTTTCCCGCTAAGCTATCCATTTTAAGCCTTCCATAAAGCGAACCACCACCGCGTCTGGCCACCTAAGTCATTTAACTACAAGCGATTTCATCGCGCCATATAAAATTGCAACGCGTGTTAGTAAGTTGCTAGTATCCGGGCTTGTTTACACTAGACGAGGGCTAGACGATGACAATTTCAAATGATGACGAATATTTGCATCCAGCGCCGGATGGTTCCGAAGGACTCTGGAGCGACAACCTGTGGTTTTCATTCTGCGACCGGGAAGCGGATGTTTTTGGCATCAATCACTTTCATGTCACCAACAAAGGCTATGCGCGATTCAGTACCTGCCTCGTGATCGATGGTATCCCGATGCCCTGGGCTAACAAGGTGCCCTGGCACGATATCGGGAAATTCGATGTGCTATCCGATGGCGGGCAGATGGAATACCGGGTAATCAAACCTCAGGAAGAACTCCGAATCACGGCGGACAATGACAAGTATGGATTCGATGTAACCTTCCGGGGCAGATTCCCCGTTTTCGATTACAACGACTGCATTGGTGGCAACCCACTTAAATCTGCCGGGGAATATGGCGGCCACTACGAACAGGGGCTGCACTGCACGGGTGATTTTGAAGTACGCGCCGGCCCCAATCAGGGTTTGAGAAAAATAGACTGTTATTCACACCGTGACCATTCGTGGACTGATCGTTTCCGCAATGGCTCACCCTGGGAATTCAACAAGCCAGCCACCCTGGAACAGTCGTTGGGACATTACTGGCCGTCCATTCAAACGGACACCATGCATCTGAACGCATTTGGATACATGAGCCCCAGTTTTTCACCCATAAATCCAGATCGATCTTCCATCGGTGGGTTCCTTTCCGACAAGAACGGCTCGCGGCCTATTCAGGGTGCGAGATGCCTCGACTGTCGGCTTGAGGACGACGGACGTTCAGCCATGAGCTTCCGTTATCAGTTCACATTGCCTGATGGTGAAGTCATCCACGTTAAGACCGGGCGCAAGTATGCCCAGTCAGTGAATGGTCTGATGCGAGGCGAAAACGACGCCGAGTGTCTGCTGGATTGCTACGAGGGATTCTTCGACTTCGAGGTGGAAGAAACCGGCGAGCGAGGCTACGGCTGTGCCGAGTACTCGATTAACCCGCCGTTCCCACGCTGGCGCTACTAAAAGCACCATTCCAAAAGGTCTTAGCTCTCGGCGGCATCCCAGGATTCGAACACCTCGTTAGCAATACCGAGTCCCTGGATGGCTGCCGGGAAGCCGCCGTAGATGGCCATCTGCATGATGACCTCACAGACTTCCTGCCTGCTGACACCTAAGTTGAGTGCCGCTGTGATATAGGCTTTGAGCTGTTCCGGCTTATCCATAACTGTCAGTGCGGCAATAGTACACATAGCCCGTTGAGGCTTGGGTAACCCGGGGCGAGACCAGACATCCCCCATCACTGTCGATATCGACAGCGCACCAAAGTCTTCCGCGATTTCCGGTGGATAAGCGAAACCTGTAGCTGGTGCACCTTCCCGGGGCGGGAACAGTTCACCGACGGTCTTTAGGCCTTGCTGAAATCTTTCATCGCTCATCGTTTGTACTCCTTTTACCAGCAGTTATTTGTCGGAACATGATACCGGAGCGCCGGCGTTTGTTCATGGCTGAATAAACTCGTTGATACGCTGACTAATTTCTACTGGTATTTCCATGGGCAGAAAGTGCGTTTTGTCCGCGTAATGTATTTCCCTTGCATGTCGAAATTCGTTAACAAGCCCTGTAAAGGTAGGCGAAGAGGAATACTGCTCCCTGGGATTATCTTTCGTTGGCTCCATAGCTCGCATAATCAGCACGGGAAGTTCTAATTGTCGAATATAGTTATAGATGTACTCATTTGATCTGCTCGCCATATAAACACTCGCCTCAGTCACCGGGTGGCAGGCAAGGCGATAACCTTCATCATCCTTCAATAAACCATATCTGCAATAATTCTCAAACGACTCGGTAGTAAATAGTGAATAGGGTTCGCGGTCTTTAAACCTTTCTATCATGGCTTCCGGCGTATCGAAGCGATCTCTTCGCCTGGCAGCAGGGTGATGTTCCGGTGATTCGATAGCGGCACTGGAAGAAGGCTTATTGTAGTCGTCTGGAGCAATGATGGCCGGATCGATCAGTATCAGATGTCTGAACCTTTCCTCATGGCTGGCAGCGGCTTCCGTCAGTACGTGCCCACCCAGTGAGTGACCGACACCAGTGATGTCCTGCAAGTCCAGTTCGGTAATAAGCGCGCTGAGGTCCTCGGCAAAAACATTCCAGTGCTCAATGGGCGTCTGCTCGCTTCGCCCATGACCTCGGAGGTCAACCGCGATGATATGGAAGCCAGGCATTCCTCTGATGACAGAGTCCCAGACCCGGGCATGAAATCCATTCGCATGCACAAAAAGGAGTGTTTGCCCTGTATGTTGGTACTGCTGACCCCATTCGAAATAACACAGATCGATGCCGTTGGCGGTAAAATAGTTCTCTTTGACGTTTTCCATAAAACTCATCTTCCGCAGCACTACCAGCCATTCCAGTGGGTAATCGTCGCCACCGGATCACGCTTCGCTCGCTTGAAATCCGTACCAACGGTGTATGCAACCGGCAGCAATGCTACCTGCATCACATCATCCGGTATCCCCAACAGCTCAGCCACAGCCTGTTCCTTGTACAAGTGCAGCGTTGTTAGGACCGAACCAAGCCCCCGCGCTCTCAATGCCAGCTGAAAACTCCAGATGGCAGGGAATATCGAACCCATGACACTAGCCCATCGAGCTGAAGAGTCATTCCCATCGGGCCGACCCTGTAAACACGGAATGAGCATTACCGGCACATCCTGAAGATAGCTCGCCAGCTCGCCAGCACCGGAATAGACCCGTGCGGTCTGATGATCACCAGCCTCTCTGGCCTGGGCCGCAGCGCCACTGAAACGTCCCTGCTCACACTGCCGATATATGTCCGCAATGGCCGCCCTCTTCTCTTTATCATCAATGACTATCCATCGCCATGACTGACTGTTTCCTCCAGTTGGCGCCTGAATAGCCAGTTCAAGACATTCATCAATGACGGATTTCGGGACATCGCGTGCCAAATCGAGTCGCTTGCGTACCGCCCGGGTGGTCGCAAGTAGTTCATCAGTCATATCCAGATCAAATTTCATTTAGTGTCCTCTCTCTTAAACAACACAACAAATCAGAATTCAGACATAATATAGGAATACACCTGCGCCTCTGCTCAAGGTTTAGATATTTGCATGGTGAATCGCCTCCTTGGAATCCTTGGAATCCTTGGCAGTAAAATAGAAGACTCTTTGTAGAAAGGATCATTGCATGAACGAAGAAGTAGAGCCGATAGAACAACGGCTGGAAAAGGCTATTAAGAACGGCGCGCCGGAACTCAATGTCCAGAAGATCACGAAAGTCGAGAGGTTAACCGGTGGGCTCTCATCGCAAAACTATTTTGTCACCGCTGACACTGATGGCGGTGAAGAGACCTGGGTGATGCGGGTTGAACCCAAGGAAGGGATCATCACGCCCTACAGCATGGAGCGTGAATTCAATCTGCTCAGGGCCGTCGCCAAGGAAGGAATACCGGTTCCTGATGTGCTCTACCTGGAGCAGGACAAGTCGGTCATGGATGGCGCATTCATCCTGATGTCCCTGGTTAAGGGCGAAATCTATTCACAGGACGACCCCAGATTGCATGCCGATCCAGCGCTTAAGAAAAGCATTCAGCATCAATTTGTCGAGGCCCTGGCCAAGTTACACGGCATCTCTCAGGATGTACTGACCAACTATGCCACAGGCACAGAGGCAGTCAGGGCAGAAGTCGCGGTTTACCGTACGAGACTCGCGCGAGCTGAGCAGATCCCAAATCCTGCACTCAGGCATGCGCTCGATGTCCTCGAACAGGGAGCACCAAAGGCGCAGCGAATCTCTCTGCTACACGGTGACTATCGACTACCCAATCTGATGTTCAATGAAGGTAAGTTGGTCGCTATCCTTGACTGGGAACTCGCCCGGATCGGCGACCCTCTAGGGGACATTGCTTTTACCCAGACAACCGGCGCCGGCGTCTGTTCCATAGAAGGTGAACTGGCGGAGTATTACACCGAGCTTACCGGGATCAAGATTGACGAAGCCGAAATGGAATACCAGCGTTTTCTTGAGGGCACCAAGGGCGGAATCATCGGGCTTGGTGGCGCAACGGCTGTTTCTAAGGGTGGTACAGACCTGCGATTGCTGTCGGTTGCCACTTTCGCCCAGGGCGGTGGACGACAACCGGCGGCGGCGGGGATTGGAAATGCATTCGAAAATATTCTGGAGAAACAGCCATGATGGTACTAGATTCCGTACAACTGCTCGATGCGGTAAAGCGCTCACTGAGCAGCAATGTGCTACCAGCCCTGGAAGACGAATTCGCCAGAGTTCAGATCGCTGCTGCGTTGAAACTTCTGGAAGAAGTGAGTGAACGGCTCGAAAAGGGTGATCCGTGTGACGATCTCAATCGTATTGTAGTGTCCGACCTGACAGAGCTTACAGGCAGGCTTCAGAAAGAGGACCCCGAGACGGCAAAGGCAATACAGGAAGCCGTGGCATCTGCCGGCAACGAGGACGGTCCAAGGGAGTATTACCGCCAGTTGGTGGAAGGTGTCTGGGCGGTCTCCAAGAACACTGATCCCGAGACGCATGCAGAGATTCTTAATCTCCTGATTAACAGGAATCTTGAGGCTGCTGAAAAAGATGCAAGATGGATCTGCCCTGAGGCGCTAATGTCGTTGATTTGACGCGCCTTTTTTGGGGGTATTGCATTCTCAGGAAATGCAGGCAAAATGTCCGCCTTCATTCGGACCTAAATCATTGATACGGGGACCATATAAATGAATATCACCTTGCTGAAGGGCAAGTTGCATATGGCAACTGTCACTCAGGCAGAGCTTTGGTACGATGGCTCCTGCGCCATCGATGAAAATCTCGTTAAACTTGCTGGACTCAGAGAATTCGAGAAGATCGAGATCTACGATGTCGACAATGGCGAGCGTTTCTCAACCTACGTCATTCTCGCTGCTGCCGGTTCAGGCACTATCTCGATGAATGGGGCCGCAGCTCGTAAAGTACAAGTTGGCGACCGGATCATAATCGCAGCCTACGGCGAGTTTACTGAAGCGGAAGCTGATTCGTTTTTGCCGAAACTGGTTTACCTGGACAACGGTAATGTAGTTGAACGAACCACGAATACCATTCCAGTCCAGGCCGCGTAATTCTGATTCGAGTTGTGTCGTGACCCGTCACACACCAGCAACAAAATAACCGGTGCAATGGGTTGAATCGCGCTGACCTGGTTATTTGAGCCCTTTTTCCGTACGGAGTGTCCATGTCAGTCGAGAGGTTGCTGAAGATCTTATCCGATGGAAAGTTCCATTCGGGTGACAAGCTCGGTAGTGACCTCGGTGTTTCTCGCGCTGCCATCTGGAAGCAGTTAAAGAAAGTTAAAGAACTGAACTTACCCCTCACTTCCATCAAAGGTAAAGGGTATCAAATTGAGGGCGGGCTCGATCTCCTATCCGGGACGGAAATTAGTAGCAACCTGAGCGTAGACGCTCAATACCTCCTTTCCAGTATCGACGTCGAACAGGTCGTCGATTCAACTAATAACCTCGCGATGACTCAAGCACTGGCAAGACAAAAAGGCTATGTGTGCACGGCGGAACAGCAGACAACAGGACGAGGCCGTCATGGCCGTGGATGGGTCAGCCCTTACGGCAGCAACCTCTATTTTTCAATTGTCTGGGAATTTCAGGAAGGGGTTTCGGCCCTGGATGGCTTGAGCCTTGCGACGGGTGTTGCTATCGCGGAAGCACTGAGCGAGCTTGGTGTCGAGGACGTGAATCTGAAATGGCCGAATGATGTCCAGCATGCCGGTAAAAAGCTTGCCGGAATTCTGATTGAAATCACAGGAGACGCGGCAGGCCCCTGCCAGGTTGTTTTAGGCGTCGGCCTTAACGTCAACATGCCAAAATCGGCATCTGGCACTATCGATCAACCGTGGATTGATATTGGCTCCATACTACCGGCACATCCAACACGCAGTCATCTACTGGCTGCTTTGCTAAACCAGATTCTACCGATGCTGCAGACATTCGAGCAGGAAGGGTTCAGCGCTTTCCATAAACGCTGGGACGCACGGGACGCCTTAAGCGGCAGACAGGTTTCGCTCAACCTCGGCAATGAGGTCGTCACCGGCAGAGTCGAAGGCGTTGATAAGTCTGGCGCGATTGTTCTTCGCAATCAGGAAGGCAAACTGGCATTTCGCGGTGGTGAAGCGTCCCTGCATCGGTGATTGCATGGCGAGCTGAATAATTAGTAAACCTGCTTCCTCTATTTGGTTGACAGCCAGAATCTATCAGCTATGATCCGGGTCGAAGTTCTGCAGACCAAATGATTGAGGAATCCCCATGGTAGATGTCGAAGGTAACGCGACATTACGTCACGACTGGACAACGTCTGAAGTTCTGGCTCTGTTCAAACAACCATTCAACGATCTGTTGTTTCAGGCTCACTCTATATACCGAGAGAACTTCAACCCCAACCGTATCCAGCTTAGCACCCTACTCTCGATCAAGACCGGCGACTGTCCGGAAGACTGCAAATACTGTCCGCAAAGCAAGCGCCATAACACCGCGGTTGAGCCAGAGGTCCTGATGGACATTGAGCCAGTCATAGAAGCTGCGACACAGGCCAAACGAGCCGGTGCAACGCGATTCTGTATGGGAGCCGCCTGGCGATCACCCAAGGACCGGGATTTGGAACAGATCGTCCCAATGGTCAAAGCAGTGAAAGCACTTGGATTGGAGACCTGCATGACGCTTGGTATGTTGACTGAAAACCAGTCGCATGCGCTTGCCGACGCCGGGCTCGACTACTACAACCACAATCTTGACACCTCACCTGAGTACTACAAGAAAGTCATCACAACCCGGACCTATGAGGACAGACTAACGACACTCACTCATGTTCGCGAAGCGGGTATCAAAGTCTGTTGCGGCGGCATTATCGGCATGGGTGAATCACAGCTTGATCGAGTCGGCTTGCTGGTGCAGCTGGCCAATTTACCGCACCATCCGGAAAGCGTACCGATAAACATGCTGGTACGTGTTGCCGGTACACCGCTAGCCGATGAGGCTCCACTCGACCCGTTTGAGTTCATCAGAACTGTTGCTGTTGCTCGCATTCTAATGCCGGAATCCTATGTGCGTTTGTCTGCAGGTCGCGAAGGGATGAATGAGGAATTGCATGCCCTGGCTTATTTCGCAGGTGCAAACTCCATCTTCTGTGGCGCAAAATTGTTGACCACGCCACTACCTGAAACCGATAAGGACCTCAGGTTGCTGTCGAACCTGGGCATTGAGACGGAAACAGTTGAAGTCGCGGATTGTGACGATGAAGCCGGGAAACAAATACTTGATCATGTACGCGACGTCGAGAATTCAAAGCGATTTTACGATGCGGGTCTTCAAGATGGCTCCGTGTAGTCGATCTAAGGTGTAGTCAATCTAAGGTGTACTCATGGCTGTGAAGTTAGAACCCGCCTGGCTGGAGATCGACAAGGAAAATATCTGGCATCCCTACACATCGATGCACAATCCATTGCCGGTGTATCCCGTGGAGTCAGCCGCAGGCGTTCGGCTGAAGCTGACCGATGGAAGACAATTGATTGACGGCATGTCTTCCTGGTGGGCAGCGATACATGGCTACAACCACCCTTCTTTGAACGACGCTGCCATCACTCAACTAGGCAGCATGTCGCACGTCATGTTTGGTGGCTTGACGCACGAACCCGCGACGCAGCTCACTGAGAGCCTGTTGTCCATCGTACCCAGGGGACTTGAGAAAATATTTTTCTGCGATTCCGGATCTGTCGCTGTGGAAGTAGCGATCAAGATGGCGCTTCAGTACTGGCGCTCTCTGGGGCACACAGGAAAAAACAAACTATTGACGATTCGCTCCGGATACCACGGTGATACGTTCGGCGCCATGAGCGTCTGTGACCCCATTTCAGGAATGCATGAAATGTTTACAGGCGTACTGCCTCAACATTTTTTTGCAGACGAACCACAAAGCCCATTTGAAGGTCCGTGGAACGAAGCCGACATCTCTTCTTTTCAAGACTTACTCCGCCGCCATGAAAACGAAATTGCCGCGGTGATCCTCGAACCCATCGTTCAGGGCGCTGGTGGTATGCGAATCTATTCGCCGGAGTACCTGAAAGCCGTTCGTCAACTGTGCGATACCCACGGTGTCCTATTGATACTCGATGAAATTGCCACCGGGTTCGGGCGAACCGGGAAAATGTTTGCATCCGAGCATGCCGACGTCACACCTGACATCATGTGTATCGGCAAGGCCCTGACAGGCGGGTATCTCAGTTTGGCTGCAACGCTTTGTAATAGTCGTGTCAGTGACGGCATAAGCTCAGCCAGCGCCAGCGAAGGCGATGGTGTTCTGATGCACGGACCAACCTTTATGGCCAATCCACTTGCCTGTGCTATTGCCAATGCAAGTCTTGAGCTACTGCAGTCGAGTAACTGGGAGGAGAAGGTTTCCCGCATCGAGCATCAGCTGAAATCTGAATTATCAGCGTGTCGGCAGCTGCCCCGCGTCGCGGATGTCAGGGTACTGGGTGCTATCGGCGTTGTAGAGTTGACCGAACCCGTCAATGTTGGACAGATTCAGGAAAAGTTCGTTGCAGAAGGTGTCTGGATTCGGCCTTTTGGAAAGCTGGTCTACATCATGCCGCCCTATATCATCGATGACGAGGATCTCAGCCAGTTAACCTCCGCAATCTATCATGCCGTATCTGAACCGAGGCCGCTTTGAACAAACTGGAATTCATCGACAAGGAACTGGACCGACGTAGAGAGAAACACCAGTTCAGAAAACTTAAATCAATCACCCCCCTGTCAGCAACAGACGTGAGCATCAATGGCCAAAGGATAATTAACTTTAGTTCTAATGATTATCTTGGCCTCTCTAAACACCCACTTCTCAAGGAACGAAGCATTGAGTTCGCCAATCGTTACGGGACCGGTTCAACCGCATCCAGGCTAATCTGCGGGTCTTTCGACTGTTTCGATCAGGTGGAGGAAAAACTTGCGGCCCTAAAAGGTACGGAGGCCAGCCTCATACTTAATTCAGGATTCCAGGCAAACACCTCTGTTATCGCAACTTTGCTGGATCCAGATGCCATTGTCTTTTCTGATGAATTGAATCACAGCAGTATCATTCAAGGTGTCGTGCTGTCTCGTGCGAGAAAAGTCATCTACCCACACAATGATCTTGCTCAGCTCAGAAAGCGTCTGGAACAGACTCGTGGCGATTCGGCGAGAAAGCTTATCGTAACGGAATCCGTCTTTAGCATGGATGGCGATCGCAGTGATATCGACAGCCTCATTGCGCTGGCCAAAGAACATGATGCTCTGTTGATGGTGGACGAGGCACATGCAACCGGAGTACTGGGAAAAAATGGCATGGGGATGACCGCTGACAAGGATGTCGATATTGTTCTGGGCACTTTCGGTAAGGCACTGGGGGCATTCGGCGCTTATATCTGCTGCTCCGAAAAGATGAGAGATTACCTCATCAATTGCTGTCCGGGCTTTATCTACAGCACCGCATTGCCACCATCGATTGTCGGTTCGATTGACGCTGCATTAGATCTTGCCCCTCAGATGGAATCTGCCCGCCAGCATCTGCAATCTACTGCCGAATACTTTCGACAGAAACTCCGGCTTCTAGGATATGACACCGGCGCATCTTCAACGCAGATCGTGCCGATCATCGTGGGTGATGAACAGCAAACGCTTACGCTCGCTGAAAAACTACAGGAAAGCGGGTTTCTTGCCACCGCGATTCGCCCGCCGACGGTACCCGAAGGGACGTCCAGAATTCGAGTTGCGCTTTCGTCTGAACACGATCGAAGTCAGGTTGATGGTCTTCTGTCTGTCTTCGAAGAATACAAGGGAAGCTCCCCACATGTTACCTGACAGAATTTTTGTGACAGGGACCGGTACAGATGTTGGTAAATCAGTCATATCCGCTGTCCTGCTGGCCGGCATGCGCGGGCATTACTGGAAACCGATCCAAAGCGGCACGCTGGACGCAACCGATACAATGTTGATTCAGGGTCTCACCGGCCTCGACCAGGATCACTTCCTGCCGGAGACATATCGGCTAAATCAGCCTCTATCCCCGCACACTTCCGCTGAACTGGACGGTGTGAAGATTTCTCTGGACGATCTGTCCCTGCCGGACGCCCAAAGCTACCGAACTCTTATCGTTGAGGGAGCAGGTGGCATTATGGTGCCGCTAAACGACAGAGAAACTATGCTCGATCTGATTGAAAAGTTGAGTCTGCCTACTGTTGTCGTTGCTGACAGCGGACTGGGTACAATCAACCACACCCTGTTGACTGTAGACAAATTGAAAAGACATCACATCGATGTTCTGGGCGTTGTCATGAATGGAATTCGAAACCCACCGAATCGCCGGGCTATTGAAAGGTTCGGCCAGGTGGATGTGCTTGCTGAGGTCGAACCAATGGAAGACATGGGTCCCCAGGTTCTGGAAGAGTGTTTTCAGAAACACTTTAGTAGCTGATGGTTAGCCTAATTCTGGTGGACTAACGATAGTCGCCGGTAAATCCGCAAGCAGCTTGAGCCTGATTTCACCATTCCCACCCTGTTCCCACAGGTCAAGGATTTCACCGGCAATAATACCGGGTTCCATACTGGGCATCTGCGCTGCCTTTAACTCGTTCGGGACCAGCGGTGTGTCAACGCCACCTGGGCAAATAGCATTGATGCGCGCTCCAGTCATCGCCCCGTCCGTAATCTCTTGCCAACTCGCCGCTACACTTCGAACCATGCCGACGATGGCATGTTTGGTCATCGAATAAATCGGATCGAAATTCAATGGCACGAGACCCGCCATTGATGATGTCACTGTGATACAGGCGTCAGGCCAGTTCATGATAGGTGTGAGACTGCGTACCCCAAAAAAAGCACCATCCACATTGACTGCCATCACCTGCTTGTAACGCTCAGGACTCACGGTCAGGGGATCGGCCAGTTTCAAGGGTTCCGATGGCAGCGCTGTCATCACGCCTGCATTGAGAGCGACGTAATCAATATCATTCAATGAGCCAGCCAGTTCCTGCCATTGCTGTGCGTCGGTGACATCCAGCAATCTGAATTGAGCTCCGTGGCTATCGGCAATCTTCGCCCCCGCCTGCTCGTTGTAATCGAGTACGGTGACTTCAGCCCCGGCATCCGTGGTGAGTTTTACCAGCGCTGCACCGATGCCGGAAGCACCGCCGGTAATCAGGACACGTTTTCCCGTTAATGGCGACATTTTTTAGTACAGTGCCTTGCTGTCAACAAGTCGCTCGATCTCAGCGTCCTCCAGCTCCAGAATCTCCTTGAACACGTAATCGTTCTGCTCACCGACCGTGGGTGTCGGTCGCGTGACCCGGGGAGGTGTTGCGGACATGGTCCAGGGCGTGTTGTAGATGTCACAGTCATCGTAGTCCGGAGATTCGTGATGGAATAAATGACCTGTTTCCAGGTACATCGGATGGGTATGCCAGTCATCAGCCTCCAGTACCGGAGCTGCCCGAACACCGGCCGCCGCCAGGGACTCGACAATCTGATCCCTCTCTTTGTCACGACACCAGTCCGCGACAGCCGTATCCAGTTCGTCAACGTTCTGGCGCCTGGATGCCTGATCCTGCAGGTCTTCACGATCCAGCAGATCGTTCCGCCCCATCACTTCACAGAGCGCTCGCCACTCGTCATCGTTTGTGACGCTAACGGCAACCCAACGGTTGTCCCCCTCTGCGGCAAAAAAGTTATGGGGTGCATACTCCGAATGGTAATTACCTTGAATACCGATCATGTCACCGGTCAGCCGGTGCTTCATGATGGCCTCACCCAGTGTCGCCGTGGACGACTCAATCTGGCTGACATCAACGAACTGACCTTCTCCCGTTCGACGGGCATGGATTAGCGCAGCCAGCGAACCGATGGTCCCCTGCATGGCCATATTGGTGTCACCGAGCCCGAAGGAAGTGAAGCCCACCACCTCGTCCCTATCCGGATAACCCGCCATACCTTCGATGCTCGAATAGGCGGTGGCGATAGAGGCGAAACCTCGCATATCTTTCGCAGGACCCTCTTCGCCTGCCATGCTCATGGACATCAGTACGATTTTAGGATTGATCTTCTTCAGGTCCTCGAAGGCAAGCCCGTTTTTCGCCATGACACCAGCCGCGAAATTTTCCATCACTACATCGCTGTGTCGGACCAGTTCCTTGACCAGAGCAATCGCCTCTTCATCTTTAAGATTGAAGGTAGTGGACATCTTGCTTCGATTGTTGTGACAGAAGTACCAGCTGTAGGGGTCCAATCGCATGTTGTCGAGCCGCTTGTTGGTCTCGACCCGTATCACCTCTGCGCCCATATCCGCCAGCAATTGTCCGGCCATGGGGCCGGCCCAGTTCCAGCCGAAGTCCAGTATTCGAACGCCCTGCAATGAATCTCCACGCTTGGCATCGGACTTATTCAGTTGTCTCGCCTCCCACAGGTTGTCCGCGAGCGACTTGATGTCCTCTGCCTGTTTCGGTGCGCCACTCTTAATAGTCGTCGGTGTTTCGGACAGCAAAAAACCTGTCTTGGGAAATCTGGCCTCCTTATCGCCCAGGGATACTTCGCTCCAGAAATCGCGGAACGCAAATTGCTCGCTGGCACAGACTTCATCGATGTGGTTGACCACACCCAGGATGATTTCTGTTGGTTTAGTCAGCTCGAGCAACTCCGTACGCGTGTGCTCCATCAGCCACGCCCGAAAGTGGATGTGCGCGGGTTCCGTGCCCGGTTCTGCGCGCCCCAGATAGATGGCGTCCTGCTGATTTTCGAGCTGCGACCATTCGGGATCGCCCATGATCTTAATGAACTGCTTCCAGAGGCGCCCATGGTGCAATGCAATCGCCAGGAAACCGTCCTTGCATTCGTAGAAGCCAGACGGATAGATACCGCTTTTGTTGATCTTTCCTGCCCTGACCCACTGTCCGCCCATCTTTGCCGATACCAGCGCCATGGCTCCGGCCTGGTAGGCCAGTACCCGGGTTGCAGAGATATCAATGAACTGGCCCAATCCTGAGGTTTCCCGCTCAATCAACGCACACAGTGCTGCGGCAACGCCATTCTCACTGGCCTGGTACTCGGCCTGATCGAACGGCATGCGTAAAGGCAGGTCGCCCATGATACCCAGTCGTGCTGACAATCCGCTGGTCGCCTGGATGGTAATGTCAGTGCCTTCGCGATCTTTCCACGGGCCGCTGCGGCCGTACGCGGACAGAGATACCACCACCAGATGGGGGAATCGTTCTACCAGTGCCTCCTGAGTCAGATTCCAGTCCTGCCGTTGGGCGATAGGCAGGTTTTCTATGAACACATCGGCACCGGTGAGCAATTCATCAAACCGACGCCGACCATCCTGGTCATCAAAGTCCACGGTCACGCTCGACTTACCAGCATTTAAATACTGGAAGAAACCGCTCATACCGTTCTCGTCGAAAGGGCCCCTTGCTCTTGCAGGATCTCCGTCTGGCGTTTCGACTTTGATCACCTCTGCGCCCATGTCGGCAAACAGCCGCGCACAGAAGGGTGCCATAACATTATTGCCTAGTTCCAGTACCCGGAGGTGATCAAGTGCTCCCATTTCAGTAAATTCCTATATGAAGTGATTCAGTCAGTTTTAAAGTTTTCACGCTGACGATTTGTTGTTCGCATTACCAAGGCTGAGGAGTTGTTGCTCCAATTCTTTTCGCTTCTTACCCATTGTAATACCAACAAAGGTAATGAGCAGGCTGCGATGAGATTCATTCCACAACTGATCCAGGCTAATTACGCCTTTGTCCCACAACAGCATATCTCCCCACATCAACGCCGAGACATGGTGACTAAGCTTATCCAGGTCGAGTTCCTTATGGATTGAACCCTGTGCTTTCTCGTACTCCAGGTGCTCCAGCGTGTCCTGTTCGTTCCCACCCAGCAACGCCGACACCAACCTGTCTCCCGGTCTGGCTTTGAAAAACAAGGTAACAATAACATTCGCAAAACCGGGCGAGCGCATTATGGCGTCACAGGATGTCTGTCGTACCTTCAGCAGGTGTTCAAAACCCTGTAACCCGGAATGTACATCCATCGTCTCGTGGATGATTCCGACCAGATCTTCCAACGCCGCTGCCAGCAGTTCGTCTTTGCTTGAGAAGAGATTGTAGAGCGTCTTGGGGGACACCTCTGCCTTCTCGGCCAGCCCACGCATAGTCAGGCCATCATATCCAACCTCGCTGGCCAGCTTTCGGGTCATATACAGAATATTGGCCTGACGTTTTAACTGCCTGGCTGACTGATAGCGCTGTTTTGGCATTTTTGTTATTCAGACCATCAACTGGTGATTAAACAACAAGACATTTATCCGACGACTTCTCGGATTCACTTTGCAGCATTTCAGCCAGCTTTACTTTCTGCACCTTCCCTGAGCCTGTCATGGGAATATCATCCTTTCGAATCAGCAGAATCTTTGCGGGTCTTTTATGAGCCGAGAACTTGTCTCGACAATATTCAACAATCTTATCCCGGTCGTAATCGTCTTCAGCAAGAACCAGTGCCGCACCAACGATTTCACCACGATCACCGCCGGGCAGCGGGAAGGCGTAGACCTCTCTGGCTCCCTCCAGCTTCGACAGCGTTGATTCAATGTCAGCAGGGCTGATATTGATGCCGCCACTTTTGATCATGTCTTTTTTCCGCTGATTGAAATGGAGCCGGCTATTTTCATCCAGGTGACCAAGATCACCGGTATGAAAGAAACCGTCTTCATCAAACGTCGTCATCGGATCCATTTTGTAATATCTTCGCATCACGGACGGACCTTTAACGCAGATCTCTCCCTCCGACCCCATCTCGAGTTCTTCACCCGTATCGGAATCGACAATCCTGACCTGGTTGTCACCCATGACCTTTCCGCAGGTCCTACTTCTGAATTCACGCGGTTCATCGGCATGCGTGCAGGCGAATGCGGTACAGGTTTCGGTCATGCCGTACATATTGACTCCGCCAACCCCGCCAAAACGATCACCGACTTTCAGCATCAGATCCAAAGAACCTGTCCCTTTGTGCAATGACGAGTGATCCTTCGTCTGCCAGTCCGGATGCTTGACCACCGCCTTGACCTGATGCGGCCATAGGTGCCAGGTCGTAGCATTCTCCCGGTCAATCAGATTGATCGCACTTTCCGGGGAAAAGGTCGGCTCCACGATTAAAGAAGCACCGGATGAAAAAGTACCCAGAAGCACGTTGACACAACCGGCACAGAAGAAGAACGGATAGTAAAACCACACAACATCCTCTTCATTTAGCTGCTGGTGTCGGCCTATCAGCGTTCCGTTTCGTGCAATTGACTTGTGACGATGATAAACGCCCTTCGGGTTTGCAGTGGTACCCGATGTATAGAGCAGGTAGCACTCATCTTCCGGGTCGACATCCGCTCTCATTTCCTGCACCACTTTCAGCGGCACACTATCAGCACTGGCAAGGAAGTCATCCCAGGACTGCGCAGCAGCAGGTAATTGATCACTATTTCGAATAGTGACTTTTCGGAGCGCAGGCAGAGAATCGTTGTACAACGATCCACCTGAGGCTGTCTGCAGTTCAGGCACCAACGTTTCAATAACTGCCTGATAATCCGCCTTCAGGAAGCGGGCGGACATGAAAAGGTGCTGAACGTCGGAATGTCTCGTCTGGTAGGCGATTTCATCCTGGCGCGCAAAGGTACTGATCGGTGAAACGATCGCACCAAGGCCAGTCGCTGCAAATGAAAAGAAAATCCACTCGGGGGTGTTCTCCAGGAGCAGACCCAGTCTGGTTCCCTTACCCACACCCTGAGCAACCAGCGCCCTCGCGTAGAGATCGACCTGATCGGCTACTTCCTTATAGGTCCACCTTTCGTCTTCCGTAATGAGCGCTGTCCGATCACCATATTTAGCGACGCTGGTTTCTA
>JABHYO010000158.1 GCA_018656865.1 Gammaproteobacteria bacterium
CTCGTCATCCTGAGCGAAGCGAAGGATCTAGTCAGCTAAGAAAATGCCGGGCAATGCCCGGCATTTTTTTGCCGAATGATTAACTGGCTAGTGAGAAATCAGGTGAAACGAGCACAAACTATTAAGTGCATCAGCACAAAACGGAATTCAAATAACTTCCGGTAAAGGAACGACTAACGTCAGATAGAGTTTCTGGCGTTCCCTTGGCAATAACCTCCCCTCCACCCGAACCGCCCTCCGGTCCCAGGTCTACAACCCAGTCCGCTGTCTTAATTACATCCAGATTGTGTTCGATGACAACAATGGTGTTGCCATGGTCTCTAAGGCGATGAATGACTTCAAGTAGCTGCTGGATGTCATGGAAGTGGAGTCCGGTCGTGGGTTCATCGAGGATATAGAGCGTTTTGCCAGTATCTCTTTTTGACAGTTCCCTTGAGAGTTTAACGCGTTGGGCTTCGCCGCCAGACAGGGTGGTCGCGCTCTGGCCAAGTTTGATATATCCAAGCCCTACGTCCAGCAGTGTTTGCAGGCGACGTTCCATGACCGGGACTGCGCCAAGGAATTGGTGGGCATCTTCCACGGTCATGTCCAGGATCTCATGGATGTTTTTGCCCTTGTACAAGATCTCCAGCGTCTCCCGGTTGTAGCGTTTACCCACGCACTCATCGCAGGTAACGTAGACGTCTGGCAGAAAGTGCATCTCAACCTTGATGAGGCCGTCACCCTGGCAGGCTTCGCATCGGCCGCCTTTGACGTTAAAACTGAATCGGCCGGGTTTGTAGCCGCGTGATCGCGCCTCCTGTGTAGCCGAAAAAAGTTCTCTGATCGGAGTGAAGATATTGGTGTAGGTTGCCGGATTCGAGCGCGGTGTTCTGCCAATAGGACTCTGGTCAATATCGACGACCTTGTCCAGGTGCTCCAATCCTTCTATCTCTTCATAAGTTTCAGCTTGGGGATTCGTCGCGCCATTCAATTCCCGGGCGGCGATAGGATAGAGAGTGTGGTTGATCAGTGTTGATTTGCCGGAACCCGATACACCTGTCACACAGGTCATGAGTCCGATTGGTATTTCCACGGTGACGTCTTTGAGGTTGTTACCGGAGGCACCCTTGAGTTTCAGGACCCTGTCCGGATCGTATTCATGACGTTCCTTTGGTACTTCAATTCGACGTTTACCGGAAAGGAACTGCCCTGTGATTGATCGTTTCTCATTAGTGATATCACTGATGTTTCCAGATGCTATGATCTCACCGCCGTGGACTCCTGCCCCCGGGCCAATGTCGACGAGAAAGTCAGCTTCTCTGATCGCTTCTTCATCGTGTTCTACGATGATAACCGTATTGCCGAGGTCTCTGAGTCTCGTGAGTGTATTGAGCAGACGCTGATTGTCTCGTTGATGCAGGCCGATTGATGGTTCGTCAAGAATGTACATGACACCGACAAGACCGGCACCAATTTGACTTGCGAGACGAATCCGTTGTGCTTCACCGCCGGAAAGGGTGTCGGCACTACGTGACAGTGTGAGGTAGTCGAGGCCGACATCCATTAGAAAGCCAAGTCTTGCTTCGATTTCCTTCAGGATCTTATCGGCAATCTTTTTTCGCTGTCCGGTCAGCTTCATTTCACAAAAATATTCGTGGGCATCGTTGACCGATTGAGCGGTGATGTCTGAGAGCGACTTGCCCGTGATGGTGACGGCTCTGGCGTCGGCATTGAGCCTCGCGCCGTGACAGTCCGGGCAATATTGAGTTGATAAGAATTTGGTAAGGTTCTCCCTTACCATCTGGGAATCGGTCTCCTTATACCGTCGCTCCATATTGTGGATGATGCCCTCGAAGGGATGTGCTCGGGTGTATTCGTTACCTCGATCATTGACATAGCGAAATTGGATATTGTCCTCGCCACTTCCGTTCAGGATTATTTTCTGGGTCTCGGCCTGTAGTTTGCAAAAGGGTGTGGCGAGGTCAAATCCGTAGTGCTCAGCCAGCGAACCCAGCATCTGAAAGTAGTAGATATTGCGTCGATCCCAGCCTGAGATGGCTCCTTCGGCGAGTGAAAGCTCGGGGTAGGCGACAACGCTCTCAGGGTCGAAGAACTGATGTATACCAAGGCCGTCACAGGTTTGACAGGCAC
This sequence comes from Gammaproteobacteria bacterium, assembly GCA_018656865.1. Taxonomy (GTDB): domain Bacteria; phylum Pseudomonadota; class Gammaproteobacteria; order Pseudomonadales; family Azotimanducaceae; genus UBA9659. The sequence goes on from JABHYO010000158.1 coordinate 2,134, forward strand.
CTGCGGGATTGTTGAAGGAAAAGAATCGAGGCTCGAGTTCCTGAATGGCGTGACCGCATTCCGGGCAGGCGAATCGTGCCGAAAAGAGCAGGTCATCCCTGTCTTCGTCATCCATATATGAAATTGCGGCAACTCCGTCGGAGACTTGTACGGCAGTTTCAAAGGAGTCGGCAAGCCGAGTCCTCAGATCATCGCGAATACGAAAACGGTCCACAACAACTTCAATGGTGTGCTTCTTGTTCTTATCGAGATCAGGTGTGTCATCCAGATCAGTGACAATGCCGTCGATGCGGGCTCTCACAAAACCCTGGGTCGCAAGTTGTTTGAATACATGCAGGTGCTCGCCTTTTCTTTCTCTGATCACTGGGGCAAGCAGGTTGACCCGTGTGCCCTCTGGCAGGGCCAGTACCTGGTCTACCATCTGACTGATACTCTGCGCTTCGAGTTTGATGCCGTGTGTTGGGCAGTGAGGTTCCCCGACTCGGGCAAAGAGAAGTCTCAGATAATCATAGATCTCCGTAATGGTTCCGACTGTCGAACGTGGGTTGTGGCTGGTTGATTTCTGTTCAATCGATATGGCGGGTGATAGTCCCTCGATGTACTCGACATCCGGTTTTTCCATCAGCGACAGGAATTGCCTGGCGTAGGCCGAGAGTGACTGCACATAGCGACGCTGGCCCTCGGCGTAAAGGGTGTCGAAAGCAAGGGATGACTTGCCAGACCCGGAAAGCCCTGTGATAACGATGAGCTTGTCTCGGGGTATGTCTAGGCTCACATCCTTCAGGTTGTGAGTCTTGGCGCCGTGAATGGAAATATGGTCCATTGGGATTTTCTAAAAGCCAAAGACGTAGTGTCTCAATTGATGAGCGCTGAGTGCAACGTTCCCTGACGAAAATATGTGATTGATTGGGAACTCTTTGCCTTCTTCCGGTTTCTGAATCTTTCGGAGGCTGCCTGCTACCTGGTCGGTTTTCCGTTCAGTCCACACAGGAAGGTGATCAGAGAGATAAAATCGCAGGTATCGGTTAGATGATTTTGATGGTGGCGAACCACCCAATTCTCTGTCAGTAGTGGCCGATTCTGGTATCATCCGCCGCGGACAACTGAGAGTATTTCCGCACACCACCTGCCCATTTCTGAAGTAGAACATTTGTGTCGTGTACGCCAGTGCATGGACCCGGTTACACCATTTATGAACCAACAGGAATTCACCGCAGCATCGTCTATCGGGTTGCTCTATCTGATCCGTATGCTCGGACTATTTATGGTTTTGCCCGTGCTACCCATGGTGGGACCGGAAATCGATGGTGCTACGCCGTTGCTGGTTGGCCTTGCCATTGGCATTTATGGGCTCTCGCAGGCCACGCTACAGATTCCGTTTGGTCTGCTTTCCGATCGGTTTGGGCGCAAGCAAATAATTGGTATCGGGCTGATTCTCTTTGTGGTCGGTAGCTTCGTTGCAGGCTTTTCATCGGATATCTACGGTCTCATAGCCGGTCGCTTCCTTCAGGGTTGTGGTGCTATAGCCAGTACACTATTAGCACTGATGTCGGATCTGACCCGAGTGGATCAGCGATCCAAATCTATGGCCGTTGTCGGAATTGCGATCGGTGGTTCGTTCGGTTTGTCACTCGTTCTGGGACCATTTGTTGCTGATTCCTGGGGAATTTCAGGGATCTTTAATCTTACGGGTGTGCTGGGGCTTGTGGGATTGGTGCTACTCCTCTTCAGAATTCCGACGCCGACAGTGAAGTCGGTGAATCTGAACTCGTCGGTGCAGAAGGGCGAACTGGCATCGGTGTTGAAGGATCTCCGCCTGTGGCGAGTTAATGTCAGTATTTTCTTTCTGCATTATCTGCTGATCAGCGCCTTTTCGGTCCTGCCGTTGATCTTTACCAGGACAGGGGAGATAGAACCTGGTGATCATGCGCTCTACTATCTGGTTCTGCTGATGTCGTCATTCGCCGCTATGATGCCGTTTATGTGGCTTGCTGATCGACTGAAGGATACCCGGTTGATTTTGTCAGTGATGGTGAGTCTGAGTCTCACCGCCTTTCTCATCCTGGGGCAGGGTTTTGCCTACTGGTGGGTGATGGCGGGGACAATGTTATTTTTCATGGCTTTCAACCTGTTGGAAGTGCTACTGCCAGCTCAGCTCAGCAAGATAGCGGCTGCGGGCGCACGAGGAACGTCGATGGGGGTCTATACGACCTGTCAATTCCTTGGGATATTTGCAGGTGGCGTTGTCAGTGGCTGGATACTGTCGGTGGCTGATATTGCCACACTTATGCACGCAAATGTCGCTATTACGGTTGTCTGGCTGAGTATCTGCCTCACCTTCCCACAATTGGGGCAGATTGGTTCCCGCACGGTTCAACTTGCGGAAATGCCGAACCAACCTGCACATGAGCGTGTCGACGCGCTATTATCCATGGCTGGTGTCATCGACGCGGTGATTATCGAAACCGACCAAGTGGCCTATCTGAAGGTGGACGAGTCGACATTCGATGATGAGAATTTGAATAAGTTGGTTGCGCGAAGCAACGAGTGATAGGAGAAGAATATGGCTCGCGGAGTGAACAAGGTAATCCTGGTTGGGAATCTCGGCAGGGATCCCGAAACTCGCTATATGCCGAGTGGGGGTGCGGTCACTAATGTCTCAGTGGCGACATCGAAGCAGTGGCGAGATCGCGATAGCGGTGATAACAAGGAACGCACTGAGTGGCACAGGATTGTATTTTTCAATCGCCTGGCGGAGATCGCCGGGGAGTACCTGAAAAAAGGTTCGAAAGTTTACATCGAAGGTGAACTCCGAACCAGAGACTGGGAAAAGGACGGTCAGAAGCACTACACCACTGAGATTGTCGCCAATGAGATGCAGATGTTGGATTCTCGTGGTGACGCCGGAGGTGGTGGCTTCGGCGGCGGATCAGCACCAGGACCTTCGTCGAGCAGTGGCGGTGGTGGCGGTGGCGGCGGTGGAGGAGGAATGGATGATTTTGGGCCTCCACCTACTGATGATTTTGACGACGACATTCCCTTCTAAGATCGAGCGTTGCTCCCTGATAGACAAAGGGAGCAGGCTTACTTAATCAGCAGTGGACGCGATCTTTCACGCGCGCACCTTTCGCGTAGCCGTGGTGATGGCCCAACCCAAGCTTTCTCGCCTGTAATCCGGTTAGTGTTGGTGCATCCGGGACATAGACACGATGATGTCCGACAGCATCCGTCAGGTAAAAAGGCACACCCAGAGTCTTTGCTAGTTGGGTATCCAGATCAGAAAAATATTTTCTGGAATAGTGGGGTGACCCATGGGTGTGCCATAAACCGGATAGTCGGGAGCCTTGCGGCACAGGGATCTTGGCTGTTACTTCATCCTCACCAGCATTGCCTTCAGAGACTGTGAAGCTGAATTTGCCCTTGGATTCCAGAATACCGCCCATGAATTCCCGGTCTTCCCGCGCTGATCTTTTGTAGTAGATGGAACCCGCCACAGCGGCTGCGACCGACGCTGACGGGTAACCTTGGTGGGGACAGTTAGCCAGGGTCGCTCGGATAGAGCAGATAGCCATCAACAGGATTATTACGGATTTCATTTGCAGCTCCTTAATAGAGCCGCAGTCTGGTTGCCGGGGAGTCTGAAAACCTGAAAGAAACCGTCTTAAAAAATGGTCAATTCATCGCTTCTTTGTTCGGAAAACCTTCGGATCGTTCTCAGATTGTTCGAAAGTGAAATTAATTAAGGTATCTTCTCTTCCCTGGTTTTCAATTGGAAAAAGGTAATCAGTGTGCACGTAGATCAGACACATGGTTTCAGGCTTGGCGAGTGGTTGGTGAAACCGCAGGCCAACAAGCTGATCGGCACTGACGGAGAAGTTCATCTTGAACCAAAGGTTATGGATACACTGGTTCAACTGGCACAGGCGGGTGGCGAAGTTGTCTCGCGAAAAAGTCTTCTCGATCATGTCTGGAAACGAGTGGTCATCAACGAAGAAACGCTCACCCGCACAGTCAGTGAACTGCGCGCCGCCCTTGGCGATAGCGGCGGTGAGCGGCGCTATATCACGACGGTACCAAAGCGAGGCTATGCCCTGGTCGAGCGAGTGCACTCTGTGGGTCTGGTGGATGGGGCGCTTCCGATTCTTGAAGAACCATCACCTGCAATTGCGGTGTTGCCCTTTGTTAGTCTGGGCGAGAGTGCTGATCACGAATACTTTGCCGATGGTCTGACCGAAGAGTTGATCTGTGCATTGTCACAGATCAGGGGTATGCGTGTGGCCGCAAGTCGGTCCGTGTTTACCTTCAAGGGGACGACGGCGACCATCCAGGAAATTGGTGAATCCCTCGGTGTCACGCATCTATTGGAGGGTTCCATCCGATACGGTGGCAACCGAATAAGAATCACCACACATTTCGTTCGGGTTGCCGACGGCTACGACGAATGGTCTGAGTCGTTCGATAGCGAACTCGCTGACGTCTTTGCGGTGCAGGAAGAAATCGCCCAGGCGGTTATCACTGCACTGAAATTCAAGCTGGGTCTGGCTGAGGATGCGACAATTGTCAGTGCGCCCACTCAAAATCTGGATGCCTATCAGTGTTTCCTGCGAGCCAGGTTGCGCTACCAGAATGAACAGACAGGGATGACCTATCTGGGATATGACGATGCCTTAGAAGCAGTACGTCTCGCCCCGGACTGCTATGACGCCCACGGCCTCGCAGCCATTATTCTGACACTGAATACCGTCAGTGAACCTTATCACCAGAATGAAGCCACAATCAGGTCGCATATTGATGCGGCTCTCAGAGGTAACCCTTTTCAGGGAGAAGCACTGATGGCAAAAGCCATCAATATACGCTGGAACACCTGGGATTGGGCGGTGGTGCGAGCCCAATTCGATAGGGCACTTGCGGCAGCGCCAAACTGCCCGCATGTAATGGCTCAGTTTGCTATTCGGTTCTTCCGTGATCTGGGTCAGTTTGAAATAGCAGCCGGACTACTGGAACAGGCAGTCAAGATTGATCCTATCAATGCCGGGCCGCGCACATCGCTTGGGTACAATCTGCGTTACCAGGGAAAAATTGATGAAGCACTAGAGCAGTTTGATCGGGCGCTCGCCATCAGCAAGGATCATGGTTATGCACTGCTTGGTAAGATGCTTGCACTCCTGTCTGGAGGCAGATTTGAAGAAGCTTCTATTTTGTTGGCCAGTATCGAATCACTGCTTGGGCGAGAGGATCTGCTGTCATTGAACGCCAGGGGGCGATTCCTCGCGTGCAGCGGGGACTGTTCCGGTGCACAACAACTTCAGCGGAAGATTATCAAACTGTCGCAAGCGGCAGGTGGCGATAAACACCTGGCGCTACCAGGCTGGATGCAGGCGTTGCAGGGGAATATTGAAGAAGCGATTTACTGGCTAAATCTAGCCCGCGAAAAGGAGATTTCGCAGGTCCTGACCTCACGGGCATTCTTTGACATCCTGCCGGGCGGTAGTGTGCTGCATCGGGAGGATGTTCAGATCTTCCTCAAGACGATGAGTCTTGATGATGAATCGTTAGCAGCGCTTGATCGACGAGGCTTGCTGGCACCACCTTGATCCTGACTGGGTGAATTCAGGTTACGAGAATGGCAATAAGCACTACCCCTAGCACCAGCCGATAAATCACAAACGGCAGGTAGCCGATTTTCTCAATAAAGTTCAGGAGTAGCGAAATACAGGTATAGGCAGCTATGCCCGAAACCACCGTTCCAAGAGTAAGCGCGATCCAGTCCGGGGCACCGGGTAGGCTGACGAGATCCCAGAGCTTTAAAGTGGCGGCGCCGAGTATTGTCGGAATCGCTATCAGAAAGGAGATTCGGGCTGCGTCGGAGCGAGTATGCCCCAGCATCAGAGCGGCGGTCATCGTGATACCGCTTCGGGAGGTTCCGGGTATCAGTGCCAGACACTGGGCGACGCCGATGGCGAACGCCCGTCCAGGAGTCAAGATCTGGTTCTCATGGCGTCTCAACCGGTCTGCATACCAGAGCGCGAAGGCAAAAATGATAGTTGCTGCTGCAATCACTTCAATAGTTCGCAGATGCTCCTCGATTAGGAAGCGACCGAAGAATCCGACCGGCAGGATGGGCAGACTGGCGATTAGCAGATTAATGGCGTAGTCGCCGTCATCGCTGGGTTGCCGTAGTACAAGCTGGCTAAAGCCTGCGCCGATCAGAGTAACCAGATCACGCCAGAAGTAAGCGATGACCGCTACAAGCGATCCCAGATGCACTGCGGTGTCGAAAGCGAGCCCCTGGTCAGGCCAGTCGAAAAGTTGTGAAGGCAGCAACAAGTGCGCCGAGCTTGAGATCGGCAGGAACTCGGTAATGCCCTGAATCAGGGCAAGTATCAGTGCTTGTATCAGGTCCAATAGACTTCCTTAACAAAGTCATCTTGAGTGAAAACGAAGGATCTGGATGAGATTCTTCACGTCTTTCAGAATGACTGCAGTGGTCGGTTTGACTGTAGTCCGTCAGAACGACCACAGAGTTAAAGTCAATGCGGTAGAATAACAGGATGGCCCAAATCCCGCTCTTCCCGATGCCGCTCGTCATCTTCCCTGGTGGCAGGTTGCCATTGCAGATCTTCGAGACCCGTTATCTTGATATGGTCAAACAGTGCCTGCGTAACGGCACGGGCTTTGGTGTTGTAATGATTACCGAGGGCGATCAGGTGCTGAGCAATCTCGATCAACAGCTACCTGCGATCTCCCACTGTGGGACTTATTGCACGATTATTGACTTTGATGAGCTGCCGAATGGCATGCTCGGCATCATGGTGGAAGGTCAGAAGAAGTTCGTCATCCGCGATGAATACGAGCAGGCAGATCGGTTGATGATGGGCGACGTTGAGTTTCTCGCCGATGAGACGGAAGTTGAAATGCCGGAAGAGCAGGAACACCTGACCAGCCTGCTGGAATCGCTGATGTCTCACGAAGCGGTACAGCAATTAGGGCTCAATTGTGATCTGACTCAGGCGGTGGAGGTCGGTGCGCGACTAACGGAACTCCTGCCTTGTCCGAACAACTTCAAGCAGAGAATGCTTGAGATGAAGGACCCGCTTGTGAGGCTGGTTGAGCTCGATAAAATCGTAGAACGGATTCAGAAAACTCAGTCATCCTAACGCAACCGGGTTCATATTCGGCTCGAAATTTCTGGTTAGCTCAAAGACTCAGGATATATGAGTGTTCCTCACGCAGGGGATTCTTGGTTGCCTGATGCGCATGATCGAAATGGACGAACCGATAGGGCAGGTGCTCGTCCCTGCCTTTCGGTATGCCTAGCCGACGCGCCTGAATAATTTTGCCAGGTTTGTCACCCACATTATCGAGTATGAATCGACCTTTCTTTAACTGTTGCTGATTCCATTCCGGTACCTTGAGGCCGAGAGATCGGCAGAGCAGGGTTTGGCCGCTGCAGAGTTTGTCGACTGGTCTGGTACGGCCATTGACAGGATTTATTGCCTGCATGACCTTTATTGTCTTCTTTGGAGATCGTCTGTCGGTAAAGGTGACGCCTGATTTTATTAGAACGCCATTGCCGTCACCACGAGCTGAAAAATTAAGAGAATCGCCACCTCGCGAGTAATACATATAGATTGTACCGGGCGACATAAACATTGCTTTTCTTGCCTCGGTGAACCCCAGGGATGAATGACTGCCTTTCTCATCCAGATAGTACGCCTCGGTCTCAATGACCTTGGCAGACAACCAGACTTTGCCGTATTCAGGGTGAACGATGCGGTGTCGCAACACCTTGCCGATTAGTGCCTGAGCCAGTTGCTGTGGCTCCTGTTCGAAGAATTCAGGTGACACGATCATGGGTAATTACAGGTATAATGTCGGGTTCTCGAATTCTAGTGATTTTAGAGAAAGGCGATGTCCGAGTACATGCAGCAGGTCGGTATTGACGCGCGCAAAGCGTCCGCGTTGGTATGCCGTGCCTCAACGGAACTCAAAAACGATGCCCTCAAAGCCATCGGCGATGAGATCGTGGCGCGTCGTAAAACGCTCATGGCAGAGAACGAGAAAGATCTCGTCAATGGACGTGACCATGGTATATCGGAGCCGCTGCTGGATCGTTTGATGTTTACCGAGGCGCGATTTGACTCCATGGTAGAAGGCCTGACTCAGGTGGCGAGCCTGGACGATCCTGTCGGTGAGATTACCGACATGTCCTATCAGCCTAACGGGTTGCAGATCGGCAAGATGCGTGTGCCGCTGGGTGTCGTCGGAATCATCTACGAATCACGACCGAATGTAACCATTGATGCGGCGAGCCTTTGTTTGAAATCCGGCAATGCCACTATTTTACGAGGTGGTTCTGAATCGATTCACTCAAATCTTGCACTGGCTGCCTGTATTGAAGCCGGCCTGGAGAAAACTGGTCTACCCGGAGCGGCAGTGCAGGTAATAAAAAATACCGACAGAGCGCTTGTGGGCGAGCTGGTTACCATGGACAAGTACGTCGATATTATTGTGCCACGGGGTGGTGCCAGCCTGATCGAACGTATTTCGACAGAGGCCACAATCCCCGTGATCAAGCACCTGGATGGTATCTGTCATGTCTATATCGACGATGATGCAGATCTCGAGAAAGCCTATGCGATTGCCATCAACGCCAAGGTTCAACGTTACGCGGTCTGCAATGCGATGGAGACACTGCTGGTCTCGGAAAAAACTGCCAGCGAGATCCTGCCAAGACTTGCTACCGGTTACCAGGAACACGATGTTGAACTTCGTGGCTGTCAAAAAACGACTGAGATACTCGGCAATGAGGTCTCACAGGCAGAAGAAAGTGACTGGTATGAGGAATATCTCGGTCCGATTCTTGCGATTCGTACTGTGTCTGGAATCGATGAGGCAATTGAACATATCAATCACTATGGCTCCCAACATACCGATAGCATCGTTACAGAAAACTACACTAATAGTCGACGCTTTCTCAGGGAGGTCGATTCAAGCTCGGTTATGGTGAATGTCTCAACGCGTTTTTCAGATGGATTTGAATACGGCCTTGGTGCGGAAGTTGGTATTTCCACAGACAAACTGCATGCCAGGGGGCCTGTTGGTCTTGAAGGGCTGACTTCACAAAAGTACGTGGTATTTGGTGACGGCCAGATTCGTCAATGAAGTGTACCCTCCTCTTCGGTGGCACCTTTGATCCGATCCATTATGGGCACATTTGTTCGGCAAAGGCGCTGCTCGAGAAATTTGATGAATCCAGCCTGGTGATGGTCCCGTGCCGGATTCCACCGCATAGGCCACAGCCAATGGCATCTGCAGGGGATCGATTGCAAATGCTTAAACTGGCGGTGGCGGAAGAGAGCGGACTCGAAGTCGATGATTGCGAACTGAAACGGCAAGGACCGTCCTACACCTTTGATACACTTAGCGCCTATCGGAAGAAAACCGGTTGCGAGTCGCCACTTTATTTTGTCCTGGGTCACGATGCCTGGGTGACCCTGCCCACCTGGTATCGCTGGGTGGAACTCGTCGATCTCGCGCACCTGATTGTGCTGGGACGACCAGGCCAGTTCGCTGATGAGCCTGAAGAACTTAAAAACTGGGTGCAAGACCGGCGGGTAACACTGGAGGACTCTCAGTCAGAGCCCTGCGGCAAAGTAGTCGGTATCAACCTCGCGCCTATTCACATTTCGGCGACAGCAGCACGTCGGGCGCTTGCCTGCGGCCGGCCGGTTGATGATATGGTACCGAAACCGGTTGAACGCTATATCGTGGAACGGCAACTATACGTAACGGAGCATTAATGGAAAGTGAAGCACTCAAGGACCTCGTGGTCGATGCCCTTGAAGACATCAAGGGGATTGAGATTGTTGTCCTCGACGTTGAGGCGAAGACTGATATTGCCGATTACATGGTCGTGGCAAGTGGCACTACCAGCCGTCAGGTGAAGGCACTTGCCGATAATGTCCAACAGGAAGCGAAGGCTGCCGGCAACAAGGTTGTTGGGGTTGAAGGTGGCGATACCGCAGAGTGGGTGCTGATCGATCTAGGCGATGTCATCGTCCACGTCATGCTGCCCAAAGTTCGTGATTTCTATGACCTGGAGCGTCTCTGGAGTCTGGGCCCGAAGCGAAACGAAGACACCATTGCTGAAGATTGAGCTTGTTGCCGTAGGGACTAAACCACCGGCCTGGGTGTTGGATGGAATCCAGCAGTACACATCGCGTCTAACCCGAGAATGCAGATTTTCAATCACCGAGATTCGAACGTCTGATCGAAAAAAGCCAAAGTCAGTTAATTCGCTGAAGAATGAAGAAGGTAAAGCTTTGTTGGCTGCAGTCTCAGATTCCGCTCGCGTTATAGTCCTGGACAGGTCCGGAAAAGACTGGAGTACTGAGCAGTTTGCTGGAAAATTACAGGACTGGAGTCAGTTGACGAATCACTTCCAGTTTCTGGTGGGCGGACCGGATGGCCTCGCCACCGAATGTCTGGAACGGGCGGATGAGGTCTGGTCCCTGTCGAAGCTGACCTATCCGCATTTCCTGGTGCGAGTGATGTTGGCTGAACAGATCTATCGCGCACTGATGGTGAATGCGGGGCACCCGTACCACAAGTGATGAGCCATGGTTGAACCGCTAGCGTTAAAAGATCATACCTGGGAGAGCCGAATCTTCCTCAAGCGGATCGTGGTTGGTTTCGGTATTTTGGTTGTGCTAACTCTGTTTCTGGTAGCGCGGTTTTTTTACCTGCAGATAGTGCAGCACGACGTCTACGCTACACTTTCCGACAAGAACCGTATACAGGTTCAGCCGCTACCACCCACAAGGGGTCTCATATACGATCGTAACGGAGAGCTGCTGGCTGACAATTCGCCCTCTTTTAACCTCACTATCACGCCGGAGCGGGTGGATGATATTGGCGGGACGCTCGAACACCTAAATCGTATTCTGGGCTTGCGCGATGATGAGATCGAAGCTTTCGAGAAGCGCAAGAAGCGTCGGCGCCGGCCATTTGAATCAGTACCACTGCTGTATCGTCTGACCCAGGAAGAGATTGCCATTTTCAGTGTCGACCGACACATGATGCCCGGTGTCGAGGTTGAAGCCCGTCTGGTTCGACACTACCCCCGGGGTGAACTAATGGTACATGCAGTTGGTTCTGTCCGACGTATCAATGAAGCTGATGCTCGTCGGATAGACCCGGTGGCGTATGCAGGTACCGATCATATAGGCAAGATTGGCGTAGAAAAGTACTATGAACCCGATTTGCTCGGTCAGGTGGGCTACCAGCAGGTGGAAATTGACGCTCGCGGCCGCGTGATGAAGGTCATGGAATCGACCCTGCCGGTACCGGGCAAAAATTTGATACTTCATGTTGATGCCACCCTGCAGCAGGCTGCGGTAGATGCGTTGGGCGATCGCCGGGGAACTGTCGTTGCGATTGAACCTGAAACCGGCGGTATTCTCGCCATGGTCAGCAAACCAGGTTATGACCCAAACCTTTTTGTCACAGGCATCGATCACAAGACCTACGCGTCATTGCGGGATTCCATAGACGTGCCGCTGTTCAATAGGGCTATCCAAGGTCAGTATCAGCCCGGTTCGACCATCAAACCGATTATTGGTCTCGCCGGTCTGGTTACAGGTTTGATCACGGCCGACTACTTTATTGAGGATCCTGGTTGGTTCCAGCTGCCGGGAAAAGAGCGGCTCTACCGAGACTGGAATTGGCGTATGAGCGGAGCCGGCGGTCACGGTAAAGTCAATCTCCAGAAAGCGATCTACCGTTCTTGCAATGTCTACTTCTATACTCTTTCGGTGAAACTTGGTATCGACCGTATCGATGATTATCTGGCGCTGTTTGGTTTGGGTGTCAATACGGCCCTCGATCTGCCGGAAGCGAAAAACGGTCTGCTACCCAGCAGGGAGTGGAAGAAAGAGAATCGAGGCCTGCCCTGGTATCCGGGCGACACCGTCAATATTGGTATCGGCCAGGGTGATATGCTGGTGACGCCGCTACAACTTGCAACGGCGGTCACAGTCATCGCCAATCGAGGTCGGTGGGTGGCGCCCCGCATGCTCCAATCTGGCAGTGATTTGCTAAATCGGTCTGATGCCACCCGTATGGATAGTATTGAATTGATACCAACTCATGTCTGGGATTACATTATTGGTTCCATGGAGAAGGTTGTTCATCGAGGAAACCAGGGTTTTGGCGAAAACGGTACGGCCTGGGCACATATTGGCCGGGATATTAACTACCGTATGGCGGGGAAATCCGGTACCGCCCAGGTGGTCGAAATCAAACAGGGCGAGGAGTATGACGAGGAGATACTTGATGAGCGGCAACGTAAGCATGCCTGGTTTGTAGCCTTTGCTCCGGTGGATAAGCCGAAGATTGCGCTGGCGGTTTTGCTGGAAAACGGTGGTGGTGGTAGTGAGGTGGCTGCGCCCGTCGCGCGTGCAATTCTCGATCATCACCTGCTGGGGAGTGTGGCACCCCACGTTGCTTCTGTGGCCGGAGGTGAGGAATGAGTCACGATTTCGTTCGGCAACTGCCGGGGGCAGGTCTCAACTCCCCTCGTAAGGCGACTGTTGGCGATATGGTGCATCTGGACCTGCCTATGGTATTCCTGTTGCTCGTGATCTCCGCATACGGTTTGTTGATCCTCTACAGTGCAGGCGGGCAGCGAACGGAGCCCGTGATGTCTCAGGGTCTGAAGATTCTGGCGGGTGTTGTCGTCATGGTCCTTGCGGCTCAGATCTCACCGATCTTCTACCGTCGCATGGCTCCCTGGATCTTTCTCGCGGGACTTGCCACGTTGGTTTTGGTGTATTTTTTTGGCCTTGAAATCAAAGGCTCCAGGCGATGGTTGCGGATACCGGGCGTAATAAGCTTTCAGCCGTCTGAGATCATGAAGCTCGTATTACCCCTGATCCTCGCCTGGTATTTTCATGATCGCCACCTGCCACCGAAGGCACGGCACGTATTCTGGTCGCTGGTCATTATCGCCATACCGGTAATGTTGATTGCATTCCAGCCGGACCTGGGTACATCACTGATCATTGGTGCCTCCGGTTTGTTCGTCCTGCTGCTGGCGGGAATTCAGTGGCGGTTGGTGTTTTCCGCTATTGGCATTGGCGTGATCTCAGCACCCGCGCTCTGGTTTGTGCTGAGGGACTACCAGCGCCAGCGTATCCTCACTTTGCTCAATCCTGAAAGTGATCCACTTGGTGCCGGATGGAATATCATTCAGTCGAAGACAGCCATTGGTTCAGGCGGGTTATTCGGCAAAGGCCTTTTTCAGGGCACTCAGTCGCATCTGGATTTTCTTCCGGAATCACAAACGGACTTCATCATTGCGGTACTTGGGGAAGAACTGGGCTTTGCTGGTGTGGTCTTTCTGCTGATTTTGTACATCCTGCTGGTGGGTCGGGGCGTCATTCTCTCCGTTCAGGCTCAGGACACCTTTGGTCGTTTACTATGCGGCAGTATTACATTTACATTTTTTGTCTACGTGTTTGTTAATATTGGCATGGTCAGTGGCATCCTCCCTGTCGTAGGTGTGCCATTGCCTCTGGTGAGTTTTGGCGGGACGTCAATCCTGACGCTTTTTGCGGGGTTTGGGATTCTTATGTCGGTCCACACTCACCGACGAATAACTTTGTGAGTATCAGATGAATCGTTTTATTTCTATTGCCAGCCTGTTGCTACCGAGCCTTCTGTTGCAAAACTTTTTGCTGCAGAACCAGGCATTTGCCATGGACTATACCGAGCGGGATGAGGTCAGGGCTTTCGTTAAAGAGCTTGCTGCTGCGGAATCGTTTGATGAAAAGGAGTTGCTGTCGCTCTTCAAGCATGCCGAGTACAAGCAGAAGATTGTTGATGCCATTAGCCGACCGGCTGAAAAGGTATTGAACTGGGATGCGTACCAGGACATCTTTCTGACTGAGCGCCGCATCGAAGCCGGTGTTGAATTCATGTACGAGAATCGGGATGCACTGGCCGCAGCGAGTAAAACATACGGTGTGCCTCCGGTGATTATCACCGCCATTATTGGTGTTGAGACCATGTATGGCCGCATCACAGGTGGCTACCGGGTACTGGATGCATTGGCAACGCTGTCCTTTGACTACCCGCCACGCTCACGGTTTTTCCGCAGCGAGCTCAAGCACTTTATCCTGCTGGCTCGGGAAGAAAAGCGAATGATCACGGATCTCACGGGCTCTTACGCTGGCGCCATGGGGATGGGGCAATTTATCCCGAGTAGTTATCGACGATACGCGGTTGACTTCGATCAGGATGGACATCGTGATATTTGGAACAACCCCACCGATGCTATAGGCAGTGTCGCCAATTATCTGGCCGAGCACGGCTGGCAGCGGGAGGGACGGGTCACGGTCGCGGTAGATGCAGTTGGCGTACCCGCTGATATTTTCAACGAATCGTTGAAACCGACCCGGACCGTCGCTGAACTGCGGGAACTTGGCCTGAGGGAAGAAAGCCTCGTGATGGATGAGATGGTTTCACCGATGCGGCTTGTTGGTAAGCAGGGCGACGAGTTCTGGCTTGGACTCAAGAACTTCTATGTGATTACCCGATACAACCACAGCAAATTGTACGCCATGGCGGTATTCCAGTTGAGTGAGGGATTACGCAAGGGCAGTGCTGAGTTTGCGGTACGCTGACCTATCTTCTTAAGAATCTCTTCTGTGAAATCACGAACTTTCCTGATTCTTGTAATTCAATGCCTGTTATTGGCCGGTTGCGCGGTAACGGTAACGCCGCCCACGGCGGATGGGAAGAAGGCTCCGGTGAAGCCGGGACCAGGGCAGTATGAGGTATTCGGCAAGATATACGATCTTATGCCGAGCAGTCTTGGGTATCTTGAGATTGGTATTGCCTCCTGGTATGGCAAGAAATTTCATGGGCGCCTGACGGCTATGGGTGAGGTCTATGATATGTATGGAATAACTGCAGCTCACAAGGCGTTGCCGCTGCCGACGATGGTGCGGGTGACTAATCTCGACAATGGTCGGGACGTGGTGCTGCGGGTAAATGATCGCGGCCCCTTTCACGAGGATCGCCTGATCGATCTGTCCTATGCCGCTGCGCGACGACTCGGGTTTGATACACAGGGTACGGCGCCAGTGGTGGTTGAGGCGATCGATGAAGTGAACTACCCGGAGTTGGCAGCGAAGATACACAAGGATAACTATTATCTTCAGGCCGGGGCTTTTCAGCGCAGGCAGGGTGCTGAAGAACAGTTGAAGCGGGTTAAGGATGCCCTGCCGGTTGATGTGCAGGTTAGAATTCTGACCAGCGAGACTAGTAGCGGTCTGCTTTATAAGGTCTGGGTCGGTCCTTTGGAGTCCATTCGCGAAGAGGAAATCGTCGCTGAACGAATTCGGGACAGAAACCTGGGTAGCCCGGTAAGAGTAACCGTTGGCAGTGAGTAATATTAAGGAGATGAAGTGATAATGAGAGGCCTGATCGTACTTTTGTTGGTATTTGTGGGCGTGGCGAGGGCTGCACCAGCCATTATTCCTGCTCCACCCCAACTGGCGGCAAGTGGATATCTCCTGATTGATGCCAAAACCGGCAAGGTGCTGGTTGAACACAATGCCGATCAGCGTTTGCCTCCGGCGAGCCTGACCAAAATAATGACCAGCTTCGTTGCAGCCAAAGAGCTGAGTCGTAGCACCATTTCTTTCGATGACGAGGTTGATATCAGCGTCAAAGCCTGGCGGATGGAAGGCTCCCGCATGTTTCTTCGAGAAGGTACCCAGGTTCGCCTGGAAGATATCCTCCGCGGCGTGATCATTCAGTCAGGCAACGATGCTAGCGTGGCTCTGGCCGAACACATTGCGGGCGGTGAGGATGCCTTCGCCGATGTGATGAACCAGTACGCAAGCCAGTTGGGTATGACAGGCACTCATTTTGTTAATGCAACGGGATTGCCGGATGAAAACCACTTCACGACAGCAAAAGATCTTTCCAGGCTGACGGTTGCGTTGATCAATGAGTTCCCGGAGCACTACCGTATTTACAAGGAAAAGACATTTACCTACAACGAGATCCGCCAGGGTAATCGGAATCTATTGCTGATGCGGGATAGTTCAGTCGATGGCGTCAAGACTGGCCATACAGAAGCAGCGGGCTACTGCCTGGTTGCTTCGGCCATGCGCGGTGATATGCGGCTCATTTCGGTGGTCATGGGTGCATCATCTGAAGGCGCGCGAGCGACAGAGAGCCAGAAGCTCCTGACCTATGGTTTTCGCTACTATGAGACGGCCCCCCTCTACAATGCTGGTGACACGCTGAAGCAGGTTCGTGTCTGGGGCGGTCAGCATAAATCGATCAGACTGGGGTTGTCAGAAGATATGGTGCTGACCATTGCAAAAGGTTCGCGTGATGAACTGAAGGCGCTGATTGATGTGAAATCTGAAATACATGCACCACTGACTGAAGGCGATCAATTAGGAAAACTCACCGTCACCCTATCGGAGGGTGAACGTATTGTTGTGCCCCTTGAAGCGCTGAATGGTGTCCAGGAATCTGGATTTTTTGCAGGTCTGTGGGATGCAGTCGTGCTCTTCTTCCATAAGCTTGCAGGTGGCGACCCGCTTGCTTGGAGCCCATGACCAAGCCAAGCATAACCTTCCCCTGTGAGTATCCCATTAAAGTTGTGGGCGATGTGCGAGAGGGCTTTCATGAAGATGTCTTCGATGTTGTAATTCGTCATGATCCGACCATGACCACGGAAAGAGTAAGCCAACGCACCTCCCGCAAAGGTAATTTTGTTTCAATCTCATTTTTGCTTGAAGCCCGGGGTGAAGAGCAGCTGCAAGCCCTTTTTGCCGATTTGAAGCAGGTCGAGTCTGTGAGAATGGTTCTCTAGGGAGGTTCCCTGACTAAGAACTCCAAACTCGTTGTCAAAAATCTGGGGCTCGTACCCTACGAGCAGACCTGGCAGCGCATGAAAGACTTTACCGATACCCGTGACGAAGAGACGCTGGATGAACTCTGGCTGTTGCAGCATCCATCGGTGTATACCCTTGGACAGGCAGGTAAGCAGGAACATGTGCTGACGCCAGGAGACATTCCCATAGTCAAATCGGATCGGGGTGGTCAGGTGACCTACCACGGCCCCGGACAGCTGGTGGTTTATCTGCTTGTCGACATCAAGCGGATAGGCATCGGCGTACGATTTCTGGTCACCGGCATTGAGCGCGCCGTTATCGATTTCCTCGGGCGTCATGGTGTTGCCGCGATGGCCAGGAAAGATGCGCCCGGGGTATATGTTGAAGGCCGAAAAGTCGCTGCCCTCGGTCTGCGGGTCCGTCGTGGCAGGAGTTATCACGGCCTTAGTCTAAATGTCGATATGGATCTTGCGCCCTTCAAGGGTATTAACCCGTGTGGCTATGAGGGCCTTGAGGTGATTGACCTGAAGGGATTGGGGGTTAATCTTTCAGTCGAGGAAACAGCCCGCGAGCTGACGCCACTAATCGGTGTGGAATTCGGATATGATGCCCTGCTCAAGTAATGTCATCCTGACACGAAGTGGAAGGAACTCGGCGAGATACTTCGATCGCGCGACATCAACATGACTGATCACAATGGCTGACAAAAATAGAATGGTGCCGGGCGAGAAGCTTCGGGGAGCCGAAAAGGTTCGCCGGATTCCCGTCAAAGTGGTCCCGACAGAGACGCTACCCAAGAAGCCGGATTGGATTCGCGTGCGAATCCCATCGAATGCTGACATCGGCCGGATCAAGGGGATTTTACGTCGGCGCAAGCTCTCCTCAGTCTGTGAGGAAGCCACGTGCCCGAATATCGGTGAATGTTTCTCGCATGGCACGGCCACTTTCATGATCATGGGTGAGATTTGTACCCGCCGCTGTCCCTTTTGTGATGTCGCTCACGGTGCGCCTAAGATGCTCGATCTGGATGAGCCTGGGCAACTGGCGGAAGCCATAGACGAAATGGCGCTGAAATACGTGGTTGTCACATCCGTTGATCGAGATGATCTGAAAGACAGTGGTGCAGGCCATTTTGCAGAATGTATCTCTGCCATTCGAGCGCTTACTCCGGATACGACGATTGAGATACTGGTCCCGGATTTTCGTGGCCGTCTCGAGGTTGCGGTGGAAACGCTAACGGCGATACCGCCGGATGTGTTCAATCACAATCTGGAAACAGTGCCGCGACTCTACAGGAAAGTTCGTCCAGGGGCAGATTATGCCTGGTCACTGAAACTGCTGAAGGCTTTTAAAAGGGATAACCCGGACGTGCCCACCAAGTCCGGAATCATGGTCGGCTTGGGTGAGGAAAACGGTGAGGTGATCGATGTCATGCGGGATCTGAGAGAGCATGATGTGGAGATGCTAACTCTGGGTCAATATCTGCAACCCAGTCGGGATCATCTCGCAGTCGAACGCTTTGTGCATCCTGATGAATTTGCCGGGCTGGGTGAGGTCGCCAAAGAACTGGGTTTCAGCCACGTTGCTAGCGCTCCACTGGTGCGATCCTCGTACCATGCCGATCTCCAGGCTAAGGGAGAGTTTTAGATCTGTTCAGCGCGACCACGGGAATGGTACGTTCGATATTCTCTCTATATTGCTTAAACATCGGAATTTGTGATTCGAGCTTGCTGTACATTTCGGTCCGCTCGGGTTCATCGAGTACTTCCGCGTGAGCCGTATACTTCTCACTCCCCACTTCCACGACGACTTCTGGATTGACCATCACGTTGTAGTACCAGGGCGGATTCTTCGGAGAACCACCAAATGATCCAACGATCAGGTGGCGATCTTCATGAGAAAAGTAGGCTAGTGGTATCACTCGCCTTGCGCCGGATTTTGCGCCCACGGTTTCAAGAAGCAGAATGGGCATGTTTTCGAATTGGCCACCAACCACCCCATTGTTGGCTCGAAACTCTGCAATGATTTTTTTGTTGAGTTGCTGAATGTCTGTCGTCAACTGTTTGAACCGTGATCTGATTACGTGCCTGGACTATACGTGCAGCCAGAATAAATCGTCAACCGCAGTGTATCCAGATGTTGCCAGATCAGGACGAGCAGGCGACACAGTGCGGGTTTTTCGGTAGCTTGAGCTTGCGCCAGTCCATGTATTTGGCATCGAAGGTGAGCAGATATCCGGCAAGAGATTCGCCAATACCGACAATGAGCTTCAAGGTTTCAAGCGCCTGAAGGGTACCGATGGCGCCTACCACCGGTGCAGCGATGCCTGTAGTTGCACAGTTCAGCTCAGTCTCGCCCGCATCCTGGTACAGGCATCGATAGCAGGGCATATCGGGTGTAGTGGGGTCGATAACCATCAGTTGACCTTCCATCCTGACGGCCGCGCCGGATACAAGGATAGTCTTTGCTTTTAGACAGGCGTCATTGATGGCGTAACGCACCTCAAAGTTGTCGGTACAGTCGACGACAATATCTGCGCGTTCGATTTCTTCGTCCAGTTTTTCGATGGTCATGCGGTTGTTAACGGTGCGGATTTCGATTTCAGGGTTGATGCTGTGCAGGAAGCGTTTTGCTGATTCCGGTTTGGGCTCGCCAAGGCTGTCCGTGGTATGAACGATCTGCCGTTGCAGGTTGGAAAGGTCTACCTCGTCGAAGTCCGCCAGGGTTAGGGAGCCGACACCGGATGCGGCAAGGTAAAGTGAAACAGGGCTGCCCAGGCCACCCAGTCCGATGATCAACACTTTGGCTGCGAGCAGCTTTTCCTGCCCCTCGATGTCAATCTCCGGCAACATGATGTGGCGCGAGTAACGCAGCAGTTGTTCGTCATTCATAGTCATGGTTTCTTGCCCAACACGAGTCTCGGATTGCCCTGTAAATCCACTAGTCCTTCGACGTCCTTGAAACCAGCAGCATCAAACAGGGACATCACTGTGGGTTGCTGCCTGTAGCCATGTTCAACTATTAACAGTCCTCCTGTCTTCAGGCAATGATAACCAGCGGGAACAATATCGCGAATGGCGTCGAGTCCGTCTGGTCCTGAAGTCAGTGCCGATACCGGCTCGAATGTCAGCTGGTCCAGGTGTGAATCCCCTTCCTCGACGTAGGGTGGATTGCTGACAATGAGGTCAACCGAGGCCGCCTTAATACCGTTACACCATGAACCCTCGAGCCAGTCGAGGTTGAGCAATCCTTCGCCGTTCAATCTGGCGATACTCAGGGCCTCGCCGCTGTTATCGATGCCGGTCACCTGCCATGTGGTTCTTTCGGCGGCTAGGCTGATGGCGATGGCCCCGCTGCCGGTGCCAAGGTCCAGTACATTTATGGACGCGTCATCCAGGCGTTCGAGGACGGTGTCGATGATTAGTTCTGTTTCAGGCCTTGGGATCAGCACAGCGGGAGTAACCATGAATTCCCGTTTCCAGAAGGATCTGGTGCCAGTGATATAAGCGATGGGCTCGCCGTTTTGACGTCGTGTCAGCATTTGCTGAAAACAGGTCGTTTCTGTGTCTGTCAGGGTGGCGTCGCTGTGGCCGTAAAGCCATTCCCTCGGTTTTCCCAGGACGTGCCCAAGCATGATCTGACAATCCAGTAAAGGGGTGTCGGATATTCCATCCAGTTTAAGGCTGGATAGCGACAGCAGCACATCAGTTCTCATTTTCCTGGCTCATGGCAGCGAGCTGATCTGCCTGATGCTCGACAATCAGTTGGTCGATGATCGGCTCCAGTTCGCCGGTCATCACCTGGGCGAGGCGGTGTAGTGTTAGGTTAATTCGATGGTCTGTAACGCGGCCATCGGGAAAATTATACGTACGGATCTTCTCGGATCGATCGCCACTGCCGACCAGGTTACGTCTGGTCGCGGCTTGTTCGTTGGTCTGCTCTGTCTGCGCCTTGTCGAGCAGTTTAGCCTGGAGGAGGCTCATGGCTCGCGCCTTGTTCTTGTGCTGGGATCGCTCGTCCTGACATTCGACGACGATGCCTGTTGGCAGGTGTGTCAGGCGTACCGCCGAATCGGTCTTATTTACGTGCTGACCGCCAGCGCCTGATGCTCGGTAGGTATCGACCCGTAGATCGTTTTTGTCGATTTCTATTTCCTCGATATCATCGATCTCCGGCAGGACCGCTACAGTGCAGGCTGAGGTATGGATGCGACCTTGTGATTCCGTCTGGGGAACACGCTGAACCCGGTGAGCACCGGATTCGAACTTCAGTTTACCGTAGGCCTCTTTGCCTTCAAGTCGCGCAATAACCTCCTTGAAACCACCATGGTCACCGGGTCGTTCGTTCAGGACCTCGATCCGCCATTTCTGTGCTTCTGCGTAGCGGGAGTACATGCGTAGCAGGTCACCGGCAAAGATTGCGGCTTCATCACCACCGGTGCCAGCACGGATCTCAAGGAAGACGTTGCTGGAGTCGTGCGGATCCTTCGGCAGCAGTAGGGCCTGGAGTGTTTGATCCAATTCCGCTTGGGAGGCGTTGAGTTCCGCGGCTTCAGCCTGAGCCATCTCACGAATATCCGGGTCCGTATCGTCCATCATCTGATTCGCGTCCTCAAGCTGCCTCCGCTGGTCCTCATAGCGACGAAAGCAATTCACGACGGGCTCGATATCCGCATATTCCTTTGAGTAGGCACGAAACCGGTTCTGGTCAGAGATGATCTCACCATCAGAGAGGAGTGCGCCCAGTTCTTCGTAGCGATCAAGCAGCCGGTCTAACTTGTATTGCAATGACTTATTCACGGTCATGGTCCAGTCGATACAGTTGATTGATCGCTTCGAGGATGTGGTCTTCGCCGTCTGAGGCGGCACCTTTCAGGTTGATTGATGGCGTATGCAGGATCTTGTTGGTGAGCTGGTTTGCCAGTTGACTCAGAACCTCCCTGGGGTCAGCGCCTTTCTGCAGGCGGGCCATTGCTTTGTTCAATTCTTCTGCCTTGATGGATTCATGGTGGGCTCGGAAGCGAACCAGAGTTTCATCGACGACTTTGGCTTCATGACGGGAGCGATAGGATGACACCTCATCCTTGACGATACCCTCGGCTTCTTCTGCTGCCCGCTGCCGGTTGGTGAGGTTTGAGTTGATGATTTCCTGCAGATCATCGACGCTGTATAGGTAGATATCTCGCAGTTCTGCCACTTCCGGTTCGATATCCCTAGGCACAGCCAGGTCTACCATCAAGATGGGCTTGTGTTTGCGCAATTTGAGCGCTCGCTCGACTGTCCCCTTTCCGAGAATAGGCAGCTGTGCTGCGGTAGAGGCAATGACAATGTCCGCTTCGTGCAGTTTGCCGGGTATCGACTGCAGATCAATGGCAGTACCACGGAGTTCTGAGGCGAGCCGCCGAGCGTTCTCGAGGGTTCGGTTGGCTATGGTGATATTGCTGATCCCAGCTGATAGAAGATGCCTGCCTACCAGTTCGCTGGTATCTCCGGCCCCGATAAGGAGGATATGGCAGGTAGGCAGGTCCGTGAATAGCTGCTCTGCCAGAGTAACGGCGGTTGATGCTACTGAAATTGAGTTTTCGCCAATGGTAGTCTCGGTTCGGACTCGCTTTGCAATGCGGAAAGTAGTCTGGGAGAGGTGGTGCAGTTCTGAGCCGAGGGTGCCAATACGCCCGGCATACTCATAGGCTTCCTTCACCTGTCCCAGAATCTGCGGTTCTCCGATCACCATGGAATCGAGCCCACAGGCCACGCGTACGGCATGTGTAGCGGCGTCACGGTTCAGTTTGACGTAGATGCTGGGTTTCAGTTCATTCAGTGGAACACCGTGGTAGTTGGCAAGCCAGCTGGTGGCTTCTTCAGCATCGGGATTAGAGGTGGTAGCGATGACCTCCGTTCGATTACAGGTTGACAGTATGGCGATTTCTGAAAATCCGGCATGATGTGCCAGGTCCTGTAAGGCATCAGCTAGCTGCTCAGGCGTAAACGCCACCTTTTCCCGAAGCTCAACGGGCGCGGACGTATGATTTATGCCTACAATGAGCAGATTCATAGGTTTCCGGTGTAGTAAAATGAACCACTGATGATGCTAGGGAGACTCTATAGAGGTATGCACAGTCTCCTTGGCACTACTGGATAGGGCGTCATTGTACGTTGCCTGACACGGTGAATACACCGTAATGCTGTGATTCATAAGGTAAATATCAATCGAAATGAACGGTTTAGCATCATATTCACTCAAGTTTGATTCCGCGTTTGTGCGGCGTTTTGTAGCCTTGTGCCTGCTGTTTATTGTCGCGGGTTGTGCGACAACAGAAATGCAACCGCAGGCAGAAGTTGTAGAGGTTGAGCCGTCGGTCGAACCTGAGGTGAAACTCAAGCCTGAGGCTAAGCCAAAGCCAAAGCCCCAGGACTATCCGGTTGCCCCTTTCGAAGGGGATGCACTGTACCAACTGCTAGTGGCAGAAATAGCGGGATATCGATCTCGCTACGACGTTGCACTGGAAAAGTATATGGTTGCTGCCGAAGAAACACTGGATCCTGGTGTAGCGGCCCGGGCAACCAGGCTGGCGTTGTATCTCAAGAAAGACGATGTGGCGCTGCGAACCGTGGAGATCTGGGCTGACAGGGAGCCGGACAATATTGATGCCCACCGGCATGCAGTGGATTTGTTGCTGCGGGCGGGTCAGCACGAAGACGCGATTGCCCACATGGAGGCAGTCAAAAACCTGGGTGGCCTTGCCCGTTTTGAGGTTTTTGCCTATAGCGCCGCCAATCTCAGCGCTGAAGAGCGGCATTCTCTACTCGACGCCGTGACGGATATGAGCGAACGCCATCCTGGCGATGAACAGCTGATTTTTTCCCGGGCGATTCTGCTTGAGCAGGAGGGTCGCTTTGAGGAAGCGCTGATTCTGGTGGATGGACTCCTGCAGAACTCCACCAATATCAACTTTATTCTGCTGAAAGTTAGTCTCCTTGCGAATATGCAGCATGTCGGGGAAGCCCGTACCTTTCTGGAGATGGAGGTTGAGAAACTACCGGAGAACAGACGTCTGAGGCTTGTTCTGGCTCGTATGCTGTTTGAGCAGAAGGATCTGCCGGCTGCTAAGGCGCAGTACCAGCGTGTCCTTGAAAAAGCGCCGAATGATGGCGATGTGTTGTTCGCGCTGGCTCTGATCGCACTCCAGCATGAGAACGATGAAGGGGCAAAACGCTATTTCGAGCGCATGGTGCGCTGGAATCGAAGACCGGGTGAAGCACATTTCTATCTCGGTAGCATCGCAGAAAGGAAGTCAGACTCCGTGACAGCGCTGAAGGAGTATCGTCAGGTCGGCGATGGCTACGAGTTTGTTCCTGCCCAGGCCAGGATCGCCAGGTTGCTGGTCGATGAAGGTCAGTGGGAGGAAGCCAGACAGCATTTGCATCGGGCTCGAGTGCAGCGGCAGGACAAAGCGCAACAGCTGATCCTGGTTGAGGGACAGTTGCTGGCTGAACGTGGGCAGCAGATCGAAGTTTTTGAGTTTCTGGATAGTGTGCTGGTGCAGCAACCGGACAATGTTGAACTGCTTTACTTCAGAGCCATGACAGGGCAGAGGTTTGATCGGCTCGACATTCTTGAGCAGGATCTGAGCCGCGTCATTGAGCTCGATCCGGGTAATGCCGATGCCCTGAACGCCCTCGGCTATACGCTGACGGATCAGACTGATCGCCATGATGAAGCGCTTGTTCTGATTGAAAAAGCACTCGCGATAAAGCCCGATGAAGCCGCGTTTCTCGATTCAATGGGCTGGGTGCAATATCGGTTAGACAACTACGACTTGGCGATCGAGCACCTACGCAGAGCGCTATCCCTGTTTCAGAATGACGAGGTTGCAGCTCATCTGGGTGAAGTGTTGTGGGTAGTTGGCGAAAAAATAGAAGCCTATGAGGTCTGGAACGACGCGCTGGAACTGGCTCCAGACAGTGAGATCCTGAAGAATGTCATTCAGCGTTTTAGAGAGCAGTAGTTGCTGCGATTTTTCCTCTATTTGATGGTGTTTGCGCTGCTCTCGGGCTGCGTGGCTCACCGGATTGAACCCATTCCCCCGGGCGTCTGGCGCTTCTCCGGTAAGCTTTCCCTGCAGACAAGCGAAGAGTCCCGAATCCTCAGCATTGACTGGTACCAGGCAGGTGAAGTGAGTGAAATAGTCCTAAAGGGACCGCTAGGCGTTAAAGTGGCGACGATTAGGGCCGATCAAGGCGAGCTTATTGTCGATCGCGGCGGACAGGTGGTTCGTTATCGTGACGATGATGTGCTGATGCAGACTGGGTTTGAGGGACTAAAACTACCCTGGAAGAGCCTTTCCTATTGGGTTCGAGGTCACACGGAACATGGCGGCCAGCAGCTCACAAGCTCGGAAGTAAAGCGCGGAGACTGGTACTTTCGTATCACAGAGACAGGTATCGAGGGCCCGCTTGCCATGACGCTGGAACACCCCCGGGTAAAACTTCGACTGCGGGTAAGGCAATGGGTGATTTCTGCCGAAGAAACTCCACTGCAGAAAATTTGACACAGGCTACGACGGTAAGCACAATAGCGCCCTTTTTCGCGACCGGAATGGTGATGCCAGACCGGCCCTGATAAAATGAGCGCCCCGCATCGGGTGGAAATAAATTGGGGTGTCGCCAAGTCGGTAAGGCACAAGGTTTTGATCCTTGCATGCGCAGGTTCGAGTCCTGCCACCCCAGCCATACCTCCTCCGTGCGCGACTTTCCACGATTGGGACGAGAGCAGTGGCTGAACTAAAGATTTTCTCAGGTAATGCCCATCGGGATCTGGCGGTCAGAGTTGTAGACCGGCTGAGAATGGATCTGGGTGTAGCCGATGTCGGTCGTTTCAGTGATGGTGAAATCGCTGTTGAGATTCAGGAAAATGTTCGCGGTAAGGATGTATTTGTCATTCAGCCGACCTGTGCGCCGACGAATGACAATTTAATGGAACTGATGGTCGTCGCTGATTGTCTGCAGCGGGCGTCAGCAGCCAGGGTGACAGCGGTAATTCCGTACTTTGGCTACGCGAGACAGGACCGACGAGTTCGATCAGCGAGGGTGCCGATCACAGCCAAGGTTGTGGCTAACATGCTTGAGAGCGCCGGTATAAATCGAGTGCTGACGATTGATCTGCATGCTGATCAGATTCAGGGTTTTTTTGAGATCCCTGTGGACAATATATATGCATCACCGGTGCTGCTGCTGGATATTGAGCGGCAGGACTACGAAGACCTGATGATCGTGTCACCGGATGTAGGCGGTGTTGTCAGAGCGAGAGCAATGGCAAAACAGCTGGATGATGCAGACCTCGCTATCATCGACAAGCGGCGGCCTGAGGCTAACGCTGCAGAGGTAATGCACATCATTGGCGATGTCGATGGACGCACATGTCTTCTGGTGGATGACATGGTGGATACCGCAGGAACATTGTGTGCTGCGGCTGGTGCATTGAAGGAAAACGGTGCCAAAAAAG
This sequence comes from Gammaproteobacteria bacterium, assembly GCA_018656865.1. GTDB lineage: Bacteria > Pseudomonadota > Gammaproteobacteria > Pseudomonadales > Azotimanducaceae > UBA9659. The sequence goes on from JABHYO010000158.1 coordinate 28,560, forward strand.
TTATCGCCTACTGTACACACCCGGTGCTGTCCGGTAAGGCGATGCAGAATATCAATAACTCGACACTGGATGAACTGGTGGTCACAGATACGATTCCTTTGTCTGCTGAAGCAGAGGAATCAACAAAAATTCGGCAACTGAGCGTTGCCGATGAGCTGGCTGAATCGATTCGACGCATCAATAACGAAGAGTCGTTGAGTGCGCTATTTAAGAAGAGGATTCAACCAGCATTATTTTAACGATGTCATCCTGAGGTGTGCCGGGGTCGCGCACGCCCGAAGGATCTCGACGAGATTCTTCACCCTTTCAGGGTTCAGAATGACTTAATAGTCAACGATCGCGGTCGCAGCTTTCGTTGACACTATCTAAGGAGCTAGAAATGGCTGATTTTGAACTGAACGCAGAACTGCGTACTGACATGGGGAAAGGTGCGAGCCGCCGCCTGCGTCGAATTGCGGACCTGGTCCCGGCAATCCTTTATGGTGCCGCTAAGGATCCGCTTCCACTATCCATTGCTCACAAGGACCTGCACAAGGCATGTGAGAATGAGGCATTTTTCTCACACATCATTACGATCAAGGCGGATGGCAAGTCCCAGGAAGCGATTCTGAAGGATCTGCAGAGACATCCTGCCAGGGATCGGATTATGCATGTGGACTTCATGCGCATTCAGATGGATCAAGCGATTACTGTTGAAGTACCGTTGCACTTTATCAACGAGGATTTGTGCGTCGGTGTCAAACAGAGTGGTGGCATCATCTCTCACAACATGACATCGCTGGAAATCACTTGTCTGCCTGGTGCCCTGCCGGAATACATTGAAGTAGATATTGCCGACCTCGATCTCGGAAGTGCGATTCACATGAGTGAGATCACGCTGACTGAGGGTCTGGCCATTCAATCGCTGCAGCTGGGTCCGGATCATGACCACGTTGTTGTTTCGGTACACGCACCGAAACGAGTGGAAGAGATTGAGGAAGAAGTAGATGCTGAGGTTGATGGTGAAGCGCCTGAAGCAGATGCGTCGACTGAAGGTGAAGGTTCCGAGGGGGACGAGTAAACTCGTCACCCGGTGTGAGCACACCTGGTAATTCTGCGCCCCTCGACTTGATTGTCGGGATAGGTAATCCGGGCAACGACTATGCAGAGACCCGACATAATGTGGGTGTCTGGTTTGTCGATGCGCTGGCGAGTTGGCATGGGGCGTCTTTCAAGACCGAAAAGAAGTTCCAGGGTCGAGTAGCCACAATTGTGCTGGCGGATCGAGAAGTCAGATTGCTGGTGCCGGATACCTATATGAATCATTCCGGCCGCAGCGTAGGAGCACTGGTGAACTTCTACAAAATACCTGTTGATGCACTGATGATTGCCCATGACGAGATCGACTTCCCGGTGGGTAAGGTCAGATTCAAGCAGGGCGGCGGTCTTGCCGGGCACAACGGATTGAGAGATATCTCCTCTAGCCTGGGTGGGAATAAGGATTTTAACCGTCTTAGGATTGGTGTTGGTCATCCCGGCCATCAGGATGGTGTTACGGGACATGTACTGGGAAAGGTCAGCAAGCACGATCGTTCTACGATCAATGCTTGTATAGATGAGGCACTGCGGGCGATGCCGCTCGCAGTTGGAGGTGACTGGCAGGGAGCGATGCAGCAACTGCACAACGCGCCTCAGCCGTTTCAAGCGAAAGATGGTGAGTAATGGGATTTAATTGTGGCATTGTCGGACTGCCTAATGTCGGTAAGTCGACCCTTTTCAATGCGCTGACCAAAGCGGGTGTCGGTGCCGAGAATTTCCCATTCTGTACCATAGAACCGAATTCTGGTGTTGTACCGATGCCAGACACCAGACTCGACAAAATCGCCGCCATCGTTTCACCGGATAAGGTGATCCCGACTACGATGGAGTTTGTCGATATTGCTGGTCTGGTTGAGGGTGCATCCAAAGGTGAGGGTTTGGGCAATCAGTTTCTCGCCAATATCCGTGAGACTGATGCGATTGCTCATGTGGTGCGTTGTTTCGAGGATGAGAACGTGACTCATGTCGCCAATCGTATCCACCCGGCGGAAGATATCGAAATCATCAATACAGAGTTGCAACTGGCTGACCTGCAGACCATCGAAAACGCTATTAACCGGGTGTCGCGTGTCGCCAAGAGCGGCGACAAGGATGAGCTGGCACACCTTCAGTATCTGGAAGGTATGCAAGCCCATATCGATGAAGGCCAGCAGGCACGCACCTTTGAAACCAGCGATGAGTATCAGGAGGTCCTGCGAGATCTTCATCTTCTCACCATGAAGCCGGTGCTTTATATTGCCAACGTCGATGAGGATGGTTTCGAGAACAACCCTCATCTGGAGGTGGTGAAGCAGATAGCAGCAATTGAATCGTCCGAAGTTGTGGCCATCTGCAACAAGCTGGAAGCGGAAATTGTCGAGCTGGAGGATGATGAACGTCTGGAGTTCTTAAACGACCTCGGCATGGACGAACCCGGTCTCGACAAAGTCATCAGGGCAGGTTACCGGTTGCTGGGTTTACAGACCTATTTTACCGCTGGGCCGAAGGAAGCTCGTGCCTGGACCGTCAGGCTTGGATTCAGTGCGCCCCAGGCTGCAGGTGTTATCCATACTGATTTTGAACGCGGCTTCATCAAGGCCGAAGTAATCTCATATGATGATTACATAGAGTTCAATGGTGAAGCAGGAGCCAAAGAAGTCGGTAAGTGGCGTCAGGAGGGCAAGGACTACATTGTCCAGGATGGTGACGTCATCCATTTCAGATTCAACGTTTGACGCCAGCGGCGTCATCCTGAGACGCAGGTCGAAGGATCTCGAGACCCTTCGGTCGTGCGCGACCCCGGTAGCTCAGGGTGACTGCTTTTCGCTTAGAGTGACTCAGAGTGATTTGGCGACTCGAAATCGACGTTTGATCCAATAGTCAACGCTGACATAACGACCGCCACCCAGGTACAACAGTGCTATAAGCATGACCAGGTAAGTTGCGGCGAATTCGATGCCGTTGTTCAGAACGACGTAGTTGCCATGCTCGCTCAGCCAACTGTAGTTACCATGCTCTTGCAGAATCGACTTGGCGCGATCGAGTCGTTCGACCGCGGCCATAGTCCTGTCTGTGGCGAAAATGCCACTGCCTTCAGCGATGGCTAACCAGCCGTTGGGCCAATGTACCGAAAAAATGGCAACCAGCATTGTAAATATGAGTGGAATGGATATCCATCGTGTGGCAAAACCAAATACCAGAAAAACAGCGCCGATCAGTTCCGCTGCGGTTGCCAGATATGCCATCAGCCAGGGCATGGGAAGACCCAGGCCCCAGTCCGGGTTACCGAACCAGGCGACAGTATTGTCGAAACCATTGTATTTGTTGATGCCGGCCATGTAGAAGATCGGTGCTAGGTAGGCTCGAAGCAACAACGGCGCCAGAAAATCAGCCTTAAAGGAAAGCTCCAGCATGTCCTGAAATCGGTTGAGCATTGTAATCATTGTTTATTCCTCTATGAAAATTCTGTGTTCATTAAAGGACTGCAGAAGAGTGGATCCGTTACGGATAAATTCATCCTTGTCGACGGATTTGTCGTGGAGATTGATTTGGTCGGCGACATTTTCGAGCCAGTCTCTGGCTATGAGACCGGGTTTTCGCTGAATTTCATGCAACAGTTGAAAAGAAAGCAGCTGCAGTTCGAAAAATCTGACTTTCTCCTCGGCATCCCGCAGGACGAGTAGGTAAACAGGCTCGGTTCCAGGTTCGCCTGGCTGAAATTCAGGGCGAATCCGGTGCACGGGATACTGATAGGCGAGTGGCAGGGCAAGGGGTGATAACTGAAGTGGAGTATCCGCGATTAATTGCGGTTCGATAACTTCAGCGGGTGGATTCTCGTCCAGGGTGTACAGGGAGAGTTCAATCCACTCATAGTGCGCAAGCTCCGGCAGGAAGTCCGGGTAGTCGCCGAGTAACTGGCTCTGGGCGAGATACTCGGCGAACTCACCTGATAGCTCCATGAAATAGGGTGTCTGTGACTGGTGGGAGACGAAAAAGTCTCTGACCATGCGATCCCAACGATCCTCTGAAAGAATGCTGTGAATCACCGGAAAGAAGTCCGCCAGCAGTGCCGACACATTGTTGAAAATGAGTTCGGAATAAATTCCAACCCGGCGTTCATCAAGGCCGAGGGGTACTGGCACATGATCCGGATTCCGTAGATGCTCCGTAAAGGCTTTCTGGATTTCCTGCAGTTCGCCCATCAGACCCGCACCTGTCGTTCCTTGATCATGGCAATTTCCTGTAACAGCTCTTCGATACTGGGAATGTTGAAGTCCCGCTCCAGGAGGGTGGGCGTATTGCCGATGATTCGGTAGGTCTGGTCCAGCAGATCCCAGACCGGATCGATTACATCGGCACCGTGGGTGTCGACAATCAGCCCGTCCGGTTCAATATAGTGACCCGCTATGTGCAGATAAGTGACCCGGTCGAGAGGTAGAGCCTTGATATACTCAATCGGGTCGTATCCGTGGTTAAGACTGTTGACGTAAACGTTGTTTACGTCGAGTAGCAGGTTGCAGTCCGCTTCCTCAATCACGGCTTTGATGAAATCAACTTCGGGGAAGTCCTTCTTCGGTGAAATGTAGTAGGAGACATTCTCCAGCGACATGCGCTGGCCGAGGATAGCCTGTACCCGCCGGACTCTATCAGCCGTGTAGTGAACAGCTTCCTCAGTGAAAGGCATCGGCAGCAAGTCGTATAACTGTCCACCATCATTGGAGTAGGAAAGGTGTTCACTGTAGATCACAACATTGTGGTCATCAATAAAGTCGCGAATAGAGCAGACCAGGTCTTCGTCGAGTGGTACTGGCCCACCGATAGATAGCGATAACCCGTGAGCAAGAATGGGCACCTGTTCGCTGATTTCCTTCAATTGTCGACCAAGTCGACCACCGAGTCCGATCCAGTTTTCGGGCGCAAGTTCAAAGAAATCTATTTCTTCGGGAATAGATTCAGCCAGTTCCGTGATCATGGGTCGGCGCAGTCCTATGCCTGCACCAATGAGGGTTTGGGTTGCTTTTTCCATATTCGAGGAGAGCAGAGCTGGTTCCCCTGAGCCGGGGAACCTTATACACCTCAGGTCAGGCTAGGAGCCGCACTTACCTTCGCCACATTTGCCTTCTGTGGTCTTCGCCTGTGAAGAATCTCCACCACACTTGCCCTCAGACTTGGCCTTTCCCTCTGAAGAATCGCCGCCACACTTGCCCTCAGACTTGGCCTTTCCCTCTGAAGAATCGCCGCCACACTTGCCCTCACCGCAGGAGCCCTCAGACTTGGCCTTTCCCTTTGAGGAATCGTCGCCACA
>JABHYO010000128.1 GCA_018656865.1 Gammaproteobacteria bacterium
TCTGGCGTCATCATGCCGATCATGCCTGTGTGGGGTGCTTTGGCGACACCTTGTTCGTGACAATGAGCGCACGTGCGCTGATAGATGGCTCTGCCTGGATGTGCTTCCTGAATACGGCGGGCTTCTGCCAATCGCTCCATGCTTTCCGGGGCATCAAGTTCCTGGGCTTCGAAGGTGGCACCAATGTGTTTGGACGAATCATCGGGTGGAGCTTCGTTGGTACAGCTGATGAGTAATGGGCTGAGAATCCCTAATAGATAGGCTGTAGAACGTGTCCTCATGCGCGAGCATCCTTCCGATTATCTAAGCAGCTTTGCATGGTCCGGGTAATGGTGCAACGTTTCGCCGGTTCGCGGCAGCAGAGCAACCAATGATTGTGGTTGACGAAATCCGTAAGTGTTTTCGGGGCCTCAGGTAGGAACGCAGGTTGTCGTAATCCGATTGCCTTCCGGGGTGATGCCAAGATGACCCTCTTGTAACAGGTCAGTACCGAGACTCGTGTTTTCAATAGGTTTTGATTTGACATAGACTGAATATTGAATCAGTATTCAGTTTAATGCAGCGTCTGCGTACCTGGTTTTTTCAGCACGCCTGTCAATGGCAGCGAGTTCTCTTGAATCCGAAAGCACGACTAAATTCAAAGGATCTGAGTTGGTGTGGTTAGTCATCAAACCTTTATCTGATGATGGGTTGAGCCAGGTGCGGCCAGGATAGGGTGATGATGCATATTTGACCACCAGGGTCAGATCCATCAAAAGCAACAGCTGTTCGCATGAACAGACGGGAGCTGAACATAGTGACTACTTACGAAGAAATAATTTATGAAGTTGATGGTCCTGCAGCGACTATTACCATAAACCGGCCGGACACCCTGAATGCAATGACCAGTCTGACCCAGGCAGAGATTCGTCATGCACTGGATGCATCTGAGAGAAATGAGCAGGTAATGGGTACTGTGTTAACCGGCGCGGGTCGGGGATTCTGTTCGGGTGTTGATATGAATGCTCTGGGCGCGATGAGTGAGGCGGGCAAACAGTTCGGTGAAACGTACGAGCATCTTGCGGCTGAGGCGGGGAATCCCGACAAGGACCCCAACTATGTATTTTCGCCGCCGTACCTGCTTGGTTTACGTAAACCAGTTATAGCGGCAATAAATGGTGCCTGTGCTGGACTGGGTTTCAGTTATGCAACATTCTGCGATATGCGATTCGTTGATCGAAATGCAAAGTTTGTAACCTCTTTTTCACCACGCGGATTGATTGCAGAACATGGCACAAGCTGGATGCTACCGCGCCTTGTCGGGCCATCAAATGCACTGGATATTTTCTGGAGTTCACGAAAGCTCGAAGCCGAGGAAGCCTATCATATGGGTTATGCCAATCGACTGTGCGAGCCGGGAGAAGCGGTAAAAGAGGCGCAGGAGTATCTCAAAATGATTGCTGGGACGTCGGCACCTATCTCTATCATGATGATGAAAAAGCAGGTTTATAAACACCTGATGAGTGATCTGGGTGAGTCAATGCTTGAAGACAATCAATGGATGGGTGATAGCCTGGCCGAGGATGATTTCAAAGAAGGTGTTGCGTCATTTGTCGAAAAGAGACCACCCAATTTCGCAAAGGTTAAGGTCAACTGACTAGGGAAAAGTAACGAGAATAAACTATGAGGAAAACATCAGGACACTACATTGGTAAGTACTTAAAGCGAAGAGGCATTGATGCACTGTTTGGTCTCAGTGGTGGTCATGTATATCCGATAATGGATGGCTGTGTCGAAAATGAGATTCGCTTTATTGATACGCGTCACGAGCAAGCCGCTGCATTTGCTGCAGAAGGCTATGCGCTAAGGAGCGGTAAACCAGGCGCTTACACGGTGACGGCAGGTCCAGGCTTTGCCAACGCTGTATCCGGCCTGGCTCAGGCATCGGTCACGTTGAGTCCCACCATTTGCCTTGCAGGAGACGTCGGTGTTCAGGAAGAGGATAAGGGCGCGCCTCAGGAAGTAGAGCAGGAAGGGGTTGCCGCCTACTATGCACACTTTGCCAAAACCGTGCGTACCACAGACAGAATACCCCAGTATCTTGAGCTGGCATTCCAGCAGATGCTGGGTTCAAACCCGGGCCCGGCTTATTTCGGATTACCTATGAACGTATCCTGGCAGGCGGTAAGCGATGAGGTTGAAAACTCATTTATGCCTCGTGATATACCGCGATCAGCGGGTAGCCCCAACGATGTTGCGAAAGCAGCAGAAATGATAAAGAGCGCGAAAAAACCAGCGATTGTTGTTGGCAGTGGCGGGTTTTGGTCTGGCGCAGCTTCTGAACTCAAGGAATTTGCCGAACAGACCGGATTGCCGATATTCACCCGTAATGCGGCAAGAGGTTTGCTGCCAGATGAACATCCCCAGTCTTATGGTTTACCAGGATTGGGTGTTTTTCGGGCAGACCTAGTAGTGGTGATGGGCTCACGCATGAGCTCTGGCTTTTACTATGGCCAATTTGGTGACGATACGCAGATTGTTCAGGTGGATTGTAACAGTGCAGCAATGGGAGATAATCAGGAAATTGATCTTGGTATTTGCGGCGATGTTAGTCTGGTACTGAATCAGCTTGGTGCTGAGCTTCAAGGATTCAAATGTAGTAGTGAGTGGATTTCAATACTCGATGATGCAAAAGCAAAGCGCATGGCCAAGTTTGACCCCGATTATCATTCAGACATGAGACCTGTTCACCCACTCCGAATACTTCACGAACTGAATGAGTTTGCAGACGAGCACACAACCTTTTCGATCGATGGTGGTGATTTTGCCGTTGAAGCCGCTAGACATCTCAATGCCAGCCAGGCGGGAGCCCAGCTGTCAAATGGCAGTATTCTTGGTTCCCTCGGGCCGGGTATTCCCTTTGCAATCGGTGCGAAGATTGCGGCGCCCGATGACACCGTAATTTGTGTGATAGGTGACGGGGCATTTGGGCTCAGCGCCATGGAGATGGATACCGCTATTCGACACAATATTCCCATCATTGTGGTCATAGGTAATGATCAGTGCTGGGGTATGGTGGAGCGAACCTATAAACCTACGTTTGGTGAAAACCGCACCGTCGGTGCGGAATTGGGGGACAGACCCTATGACAAAATGGTTGAGGCGCTCGGCGGATATGGTGAACGCGTGGAAGACCCCAATGAAATTCAACCTGCACTCAGACGTGCTGTTGAAAGTAAAAAGCCAGCCTGCATCAACATCGTAATGGCGCGACAATCGATATTGAATGAGGGGTGAACAGGAGGCAATGAGTGCGCCGGCATGAGGAACTGACCCCGAACGAATGGCTGGCACAGGTCCAGGAAGATATTATTGAACCGGACCTGCCGATCATCGACCCGCACCATCACTTGTGGCGCCACCCCGGCATTGACCCCTACCTGATCGAGAACCTGTGGGATGACACCAGCTCTGGTCATAATGTCGTAAAGACCGTGTTTGTGGAATGCTATGCGCAATACCGTCAGGATGGCCCGGAACAGGAACGCAGCCTGGGTGAGACTGAATTCGTACGCCAGCAGGCTGAAGCCAGTGACAAGAACCCAAAGCAGGCAACGATTGCCGGGATCGTAGGTCACGTAGACCTGTCCATTGGCGAAGGTCTGCAAGCACTGCTGCAACAACACATGGAACTCGCCGGTGGCCGCTTCCGTGGTATCCGTGATGCGGGTGCATGTGCCAAGCATCCCGAGGTCATGCAAATTGCGGGCAGAGCGGCGGTTGATCATTACCAGCGTGAATCCTTTCGTCAAGGTGTGCGGTTACTTGGCAAGATGGAGTTAACCTACGACACTTGGCATTACCACTATCAGAACCGTGACTTTCTGGATCTGGCGCGGGCGTGTCCCGAAACCATGATGGTCCTGGATCACTTCGGCACGCCACTGGGTGTTGGTCCCTACGCCAGTCAGAAAGATGCAATCTTCGAGCAATGGGAAAAAGACATTGCCGATATCGCGAAGTGCCCCAACGTGGTTGCCAAGATCGGCGGCCTTGCTATGCCGGACAACGGCTTTGGCTGGCATGAGCGCGAAACCCCGGCGACTTCCGACGAGTTTTTCGAGGCGCAACGCCATTACTACCTGCACACCATCGAATGCTTCGGCCCGGATCGCTGTATGATGGAAAGCAACTTCCCTGTGGACCGCTGGTCGATCAGCTACCACGTGCTGTACAACGGCCTGAAGAAGATCGTCGCTGACTTCAGTGAAACTGAGAAGCTGGCGATGTTCCATGACACATCAGCGAGGGTCTACAGTTTGTGACATTGACAACAACCTTGCACTTGCACTGCCTGGGAAGTCTCAACGGGCTTTGATTTGACATAGGCTGAATATTGAATCAGTATTCAGTTTAGTGCAGCATCCAGGTACTTGGTAATTCCGGCACACCTCCATCTAAAGCAACAGGTGTTCACATGAATAAAGACCTTTTTTCACTCGCTGGTAAGGTAGCGCTAATCACCGGTGGTGGCCGCGGAATAGGCCGCTACATTGCGGCAGGACTCGCCAACGCCGGGGCGGATCTCATCCTGACCTCGCGCACAATCGAGACCCTCAAAACTGCAGCAGAAGAATTGACTGAGGAGTTCGGGGTCAAGGTGTTGCCGATCGCGTGTGACATGGGAGACGTGGAACAGATCGCCGACATGTTTGATGAGGCCAAGGCGACCTTTGACTCGATCGACATTCTCTTTAACAACTCGGGCACTGGCATCGGTGCGCCAACGCTCGACCATCCCCTGGAAGCCTGGGATGAGACCTTCAACGTCAATCTTCGCGGGCCGTTTGTGCTTATACAGCACTGGGCAAACCACATGAAAACAAGAGGTGGCGGACAACTGATCAACATCTCGTCCATTGTCGGAGTAAGAGGCACCGATGAGGCCAGCCACCCCGTAGTTGCCTACAGCACCAGCAAGGCTGCAATGATCCATCTGACCCAGAACCTGGCGATTAAGCTGGCGCCCCTGAACATTCGGGTCAACGGGATTGCGCCCGGTTACTTTCGAACTGACATGACGTCGTTCCTGGAAGCGCCTGAGAATGAAGCGATGTTGACGGCTTACCTGCAGAAGATCCCTTTGGGGAGAGGTGCGGCGGAAGATGATATTGCTGGCGTGGCTGTGTTCCTCGCCTCAGATGCATCCGCTTTCATTACGGGGCATACGTTGATGGTCGATGGCGGTCAGACAGCTACTTTATGAAACGGACAGTCGGTGGAGAACGTCAATGACAGTTATAGATATGTCCACGCTCAATCCGATCGGTGAATTTGGCTCCAGGGCCTGGGGCGAAGCCGTTGTCAAGAGCGCCATCGAAATGCTTGAGGCCGCCAGATTACCCGCTTCCATCACTTGGGCGTTAACCGAGGACTACACACACCCGCCTGCCCGCCTGATGGAAAGTGGCCGCAGGAAAGCGGGCTATTACCTCATGGTCAAGGAGGGTGAGGTCAGTGGGGGAGACGGCGTTATTGACCATGCGCTGACGATTCCCGGCTTTCATTGCAAGATGCCCTGGGGCGTTATTTGCAATCAGGCCGCTGCCTTATACGGCACAGAGGGCCTACGGCTTTGCACCGCTGACGAAAAGGTGCTCTATGCTGCAATGGCCGAGTACGTAGGGCGTCCGGAAATCAACAAGGAACTCGGTCTGGTCATCGACAAGGGTGGTAAACTCAGTTCAATGCTTGATCCCGTCGGCAACTGGCCTGCCGAGGTTGTGGCTGCTCTGGGTGAAAATATGGAAGAAGGTAATGGATTGCATAATATCGCGGCTACGTTACTGACGGACTCCCCCGAGTACACGGACCTTCCCGTCAGCACGTGGCGCGTGCCCATTTTCGCTGAGATGACCGACCAACAAAAAGCTGAGTTCGTCAGGCTCTGCGGTATATGACATGACACCTTTCGAGGTCAAGTACGGTACCGGCATCGTTCGCTTCGTGCACTTCTTCAGCTACCCGGAAGGTGTGACAGTCGAAGATGGGGAGCAGTGGTACTTCGGCGAGCACATCTCCCAGGTGAAGAAACTTAGCGGTATCACCCGCTATCGAACGTGGCGTGGGCTGCCACCGATTTCCGTTCCGTCCCCCTACCCTTACGACCGGTTTGTTCGCATGAGTGAACTGGTGTTTGAGAACATGGCGCTCGCCCGGCAAGCTACCCTGGGGAATAGCAGCCTCTGGGCGGCGGCATCAGCGGGGAAACCCGGGTTCGGTGAGTTCGAGTGTGTCTTTCTGGACGAGCAACCCCAGTTCGACCTTACCAGGGACATACCGGTCCAGCAGTACAAGTACGCGGCATTGCCCTTGAAGTTCTCCGGCGGGGAGCATCAATACGACGACGGCGAGGACGCCATCATCCTTGTGTACATGTTCTACTACTGTGTACCCGCCGCCGATGGTGAAGACTGGTACCTCGGCCACCACGCCCGTGAGGGTAAGCTAACCAAGCAGGTCGGGCTCAGGCATTACCAGACCTGGAAAACGCTTCCGACCCCGGAGGAGCCGGACAACCCGTTGAAGCCAAACCGCTTCTACCGCCTCACCGAGGAGGGGCTCCCTGCCTGGACGCAGGTATGGCCGAAAGAAGGTGACCCTTCCAGGCCCAGATTGCTCATCACCATGCCGCAGTTTGGCGATGTCTTCGGTGACTTGCTCAATATCGCTATCGACCCCAAGCAGGTGCAGGACCTGCTGGAATAGCCCTCACAACCACCATTAATTCGTTTTCATCAAACTCTGTGGAATATGACATGACACCTTTCGAGTTCAACTACGGTAACGGCGCCGTTCGCTTCGTTCACTTATTCAACTACGCGGAAGGTGTGACAGTTGAAGATGGGGAGCAGTGGTACTTTGGCGAGCACGTCTCCCAGGTGAAGAAACTTAGCGGCATCACGCGCTATCGGACGTGGCGTGGGCTGCCCCCGATTCCCGTTCCGTCCCCGTACCCGTACGACCGGTTCGTGCGCATGACTGAACTGGTGTTTGAGAACATGGCGCTCGCGCAGCAAGCTACTCTGGGGAACCCCAGCCTCTGGGCCGCGGCCTCAGCGGGGGAAACCGGGTTCGGTGAATTCGAATGTGCCTTCCTGGACGAGCAACCCCAGTTCGATCTTATCAAGGACATGCCGGTCCAGCAGTACAAGTACGCGGCTTTACCCTTGAAGTTCTCCGGCGGTGAGCATCAATACGAGGAGGGTGAGGACGCCCTCATCCTTGTGTACATGTTCAACTACTGCGTATCCGCTGCCGATGGTGAAGACTGGTACCTCGGCCATCACGCCCGCGAGGGTAAGCTAACGAAGCAGGTTGGGCTCAGGCATTACCAGACCTGGAGAACACTTCCGACCCCGGAGGAGCCGGACAACCCGTTGAAGCCAAACCGCTTGTACCGCCTCACCGAACTGGGACTCCCTGCCGCAGCTCAGCTGTTGCCAAAAGAAGGTGCGCCGTCCAAGCCCCAATTGCTCATCACGATGTCGCAGCTGGGCAATGTCTTCGGTGACCTGCTCAACATCATCATCGACCCCAGGCAGGTACAGGACCTGCTGGCATAGCCCTTACATCCACCTGTAAGGCCGGTGCTGGACCGAAAGCGATAGAAATATTTTTACAGGAACAATTAGAGGAAAAGAGAATGGCAATAGTTGATGGCGGCCACCTGATTGGCAAGGCCCTGGCAAACGAAGGGATAGAGAAAGCATTCGTGTTGTGCGGAGGACATGTCATGACTATCTTGCACGGCATGCAAGAGGAAGGCATTGAGATCATCGACGTGCGGCATGAATGTGCGGCAGTGTACGCGGCGATCGCTTACACACGGGCGTCAGGAAAACCTGCGGTCGTGGTAACGACAGCGGGCCCCGGTGTTGGGAACACGCCTGCGGGCATGATGGAGGCCATGTCTATGAACGTGCCGCTCCTGCAGATTGGCGGTGCAGTGTCGATGGCAATGCGCGATGCAGGTGATCTCCAGGACATGGATACCCTGAAGCTGATGGAGCCCTGTTCCAAGTGGGCAAAAAAAGTAACCGAAATAGAACGCCTTCCTTTCTACGTTTCCATGGCCTTTCGCCATGCGCTTGATGGATCGCCTGGCCCCGTTTACCTTGAGGTACCGACGGACCTTGTTATGGGAGAAGTGGAGGAGGATACCGTCGACTTTCCGGAGAACTACCGGGCTGACCTGGTGTCGGGTGGCGACGATGCATTGATTGAAGAAGCAGCGGATCTTCTGGCGAGTGCCGAACGACCAGCAATAATTGTTGACGATGGCGCCCGTTGGTCTATGGGTGATGACGCGGCTGCGGTCGCAGAGCTTTCCGATTACCTGAAGATACCAGTCGGCGTTAGCGGTAGTAACTGCCGGGGTTTATTTGGCAACGAATTCGAGAATCCGCTGCTGCGAACCAATGCCATGGGTCGCGCTGACGTGTTGGTAACCCTGGGTTGCCGGTTCGACTTCCGGTTGGGATCTGGTAACGGCATTCCCAAGGACGCCAAGGTGATCCAGGTCCACACCGACATGCATCAGATCGGTTTCAACGTACGCGCGGACATCGGTATCCTGGGTTCTACTGGTGCAGTGACGAAGAACATCCTTGCCAGGGTCAAGGAGAAGCGCAATCCGAAGGCAGACGCGCCCTGGACCGGCGAACCGAAGCCAGGACCGAGGGTCGACAGACTGCCGCCGGATTACCATAGCGACAATACACCGACGCACCCCGCGCGCGCCGCGGCAGACGTGGCGAAGTTCCTCGAGGAGGATGCCCAGGACTGGAACATCATCAGCGATGGTGGGGAAGTCCATGTCTGGTTTCTTGGTACGACGACGGCGTCCCGCCCAGGACAGATACATTATTCAGGGCCCAACGGTACCATCGGCACCGGGCCGTGTCTGGCGGTCGGCGCCTGGGCTGCGAACAGGAAGCCGGTGCTCTGGTTTACCGGCGATGGCAGTTTCGCGTTCTACGCGATGGAGATGGAGACCATGGCCCGATTTGGCATCCCGGTCGTCTGTGTCATCGCCAACAACTCATCCTGGGGCCAGATCGAGCTGGTACAGAAGGCACGGTTGCCGGAAATGGTGGAAAAAAACGGCCCGTGCAATGTGCAGCTCTCGCACATGCGGTCCTATGAGGCGATGGTCGGCATGTGGGGTGGATACGGCGAAAAAGTCATCGATCACGATGACATCCTGCCGGCAGTCCGGCGTGCCGCCACTGAGGCATTGAAGAACAATCTGCCTGCGATCGTCAACGTCGAGGTCGATGTCGATGCTCCCTCGCCGTTCCTTGCGCCCTATATCAAAATGCTCAATGACTCCAGGGCCAAAGAAGCGACCACGACCTAAACCGCGTCCGCAACGTTCAACGTATCTCTTAGCTCACGTTTCAGGAACTTGCCGCTCGCATTGCGAGGCAATGGTTCCGGCGAGAACCATATATATCGTGGCGATTTGTACATGGCCATATGGGCGAGACAAAATTCACGGATGTCATCTGCAGAGATGTCAGTGCCGGGCGTTAAAAATATGCTGACACCAACCTCTTCACCGAGCCGGTTATCTTCGACACCGAACACTGAACATTCAGCGATTTCGTCCAGTTTGTGCAGAACCGCCTCAACTTCAGAGCAGTAGACGTTCTCACCGCCGCGAAGCACCATGTCTTTAACGCGATCTACGATGAAGATGAATCCGTGTTCATCTATCCTGGCGACGTCCCCGGTGTGTAACCAGCCATCGGTGATGGTTTCTGCAGTCGCCTCTTCCTGGTTGATGTAGCCCTTGATGACGGATGCCCCCCGTATCCAGAGCTCCCCCGATTCCCCCTGGGGAAGTGTTTTGCCTTCAGCATCCACGACTTTTGCCGCGAATGTCGGCATCGCCGGGCCACAGCTCTCAGGTTTGTCGACAAAGA
>JABHYO010000143.1 GCA_018656865.1 Gammaproteobacteria bacterium
ACCCCAGAGCATAAGCACAATGCCGGGCAGACCGATCAGGGCCTGAATCATCCCAACCTGAGTCGCCGGTAACACGAGGATACCTACCAAAAGCCAGCTGATCAGCAACTGCTGCATGGCGAGTGCAGTACCGGTAAAGGCGGTGGAACCAAGGTAAATCCTGAATTGCCGGTTTTGCCAGAGGCTTGGAGGGGGGGCGCTCAAATAGTGGGCCTCTTAGTCAGCAATTAGGTCGATAACTACGAATGATGATAGGTGGCGTACAAGATCAAGAATACACCAGTCACCACAGGAAAGAACCTCTGTGGTTTGACTTGCTTGTTCCAAGCAAGTATCTTTATTGCTCATCTCCAAACTAAAATTAATCCCATGGCTGATTATGTAGCTCCGACCCGGGAGATAGGGTTCGTCATTAATGAATTACTCGATTACTCCCGGCTAAATTCACTACCTGATTTTGTTGATGCAACCGCGGAACTGACTGACGCGATTCTGGATGAGGCCGGTAAGTTTGCTGGTCAGGTGCTTGGCCCGCTCAATCGTGTTGGCGATGAGCAGGGTGTGCGAATCGAAGACAATACGGTTGTGACCCCGGATGGATTCAAAGAAGCCTACCAGATGTTCGTAGAGAACGAATGGCTTAGTCTGGCCCAGAGTACAGAGTTTGGCGGTCAGGGTCTTCCGTTCCTCATTCATCTGGCGGCATCCGAGATGTGGAACAGTGCCTGCCTGTCAATGGCGCTTTGTCCGATGCTGACAGCGGGTGGTATTGACGCCGTTTCTGCCCATGCAACCGATGTGATCAAACAGAAGTATATGCCACAGCTGGTCTCTGGAAAGTGGACAGCAACCATGAACCTGACCGAGTCTCATGCCGGGTCAGATTTGTCGACGCTGAAAACGAAAGCTGAGCCTCAGGGCGATCATTACCTGGTGCGAGGCCAAAAGATTTTTATTACCTGGGGTGAGCACGACATGGCAGAAAATATTCTGCATATTGTGCTCGCACCCATGACTGATGCACCACCTGGTAACAAGGGGTTGTCGTTGTTCCTGGTGCCTAAATTCCTGGTTAATGAAGATGGCTCTCTGGGTGAACGAAACGATGTTCGTGTCGTGTCGACGGAACGAAAACTCGGTATCCACGCGAGCCCCACCTGCGTGATGAGCTTTGGTGAGAATGAAGGCGCAATAGGATATCTCATCGGCGAACCGGGAGATGGCCTTGCCTGCATGTTCACTCTCATGAATCACGCCCGCCTGGAAGTCGGACTCGAGGGCGTAGCTTTAGCTGAACGAGCGTACCAGGATGCGCTCGCCTATGCCAGAGAACGCGTTCAAGGTCGTAATGTGGAAAGCGGTGAGTCGGCCGCGATCATCCAGCATCCAGATGTGCAGCGAATGCTGATGTGTATGAAGTCACTGACGGATGCCATGCGAGGCCTCACTTATGACGGTGCCTATTCCCACGATTTCCGTATTCACGGCAGCGATGATGAAAGACGACACTATGGCGAACGCTTTGCCTTGCTGACACCTGTTGTCAAAGCCTGGTGCACTGAACTGGTAAACGAGATTACCTCGATCGGTATCCAGGTTCATGGTGGTATGGGTTTTATCGAGGAATCGGGGGCTGCCCAGCACTACCGGGATGCTCGCATTACGTCGATCTACGAGGGAACCAATGGGATTCAGGCCAATGACCTGGTGGGGCGAAAGGTTCTCCGGGATCAGGGTGCGGCATTAGGATCCTATCTCGAAGAAATCACTGAAACCGTTGACCGTCTTGGTGCCATCGAAGCACTAAAACCCCTTTCCATTGATTTGGCAAATGCACGGGATAATCTGCGAGAGGCCTCAAGCTACCTTGTTGAAAATGCACAGAGTCATCAGAAATTTGTTGGCGCAGTTGCTTACAACTTTCTGATGATGATGGGTTATGTTGCCGGCGGCTGGTACATGGCGAAATCTGCGGAGATTGCCTTTGCAAACCTGGACGGTGATGAGAAAGCCTTTTATGAAAAGAAGCTGACATCTGCGAGATTCTATTTCTCTCAGTTGCTGCCGAGACACCGATCCTATATGGACGCAGTCACTGGTGGTGCTGAGATCGGTGTTGCGCTCAGTGACAGCAGTTTCTAGGGATAGCGGCGCTATGACCTTGAAGAACAGTCGTCGATTGACCCAGGCCGAACGCACTGAAATCTCCGACAACCGGATGCTGGACGCTGCAGTAAATCTGATCGTCGATCGGGGACCGGCGGCGACAAG
>JABHYO010000183.1 GCA_018656865.1 Gammaproteobacteria bacterium
GGGTTGACTATGCGGCTGACAACAGTCTGAAAAGCATCGACAATTTTGCTGCCGATGATGATGGGATCGATTGTCAGGTGGGGCATCGCAGCATGTCCACCTTTACCGGTGACAGTCAGCTCGAAAATATCAAAAGCCGCCATCATCGGGCCGGGTTTAACCGCAAAATGACCAACAGGTAAACCGGGAATGTTGTGCATGGCGTAGACGGCTTCCATCGGAAACCGATCAAACAGACCATCTTCAACCATGGCCCTGCCGCCACCCTCATTCTCTTCAGCAGGCTGAAAAATGAAATAGACTGTGCCTTCGAAGTCGCCGTGTTCCGCCAGATGCTGAGCCGCACCAAGCAACATGGTGGTATGACCGTCGTGGCCGCAGGCGTGCATCTTGCCGGGATTTTTCGATTTATGCTCGAACTCGTTCGCCTCCAGAATCGGCAGGGCATCGAGGTCAGCCCGCAGACCGATGGCCCGGTTGCCACGACCCCGGGTCAATGTGCCGACAACACCGGTACCGGCTATGCCGGTTTCTACTTCAATGCCAAACTCGGTGAGTTTGTCTGCAACGATCTGCGCCGTTCGATGTTCCTCGAAAGCGATTTCGGGATGGGCATGAATGTCACGACGCCACCGCGTCAGTTCAGGTTTGTTGGCGGCGATCTGATCGATAATCTTCATTCTTCTCGTTCCAACCTGTTGGAGAAACAGTCGACCAGATCTGCAAGTTCTCGCACATGCTCATCGACAATTTCATGCTGTTTCAGGGTGTGATGTAGCTGCAGTATATACTCTTTGTTACTACCGCTGGGACCATGGCTGCACGCTATTTGCCGGGCAATATGTTCAATGGGTGCCTGGCCCAGAAAGTTAGGGTTTGCAGTATTGGCGTGATAGGTCACGCCGGTTGTTGTGCCGCCTGTCTTGAATTCGATCGTAATATCCTCGCGGGTGTAGCCACCTTTCTCGCGATAGTCCAGCGCTTCGATGGTCGGGGCGACAACGCCAACGGGAATGCGGTAGGCCACGCCCCAGCAAATTTCACCCGGTGCGTCGATCAGAGTAACAACACGACCCGGGGCGCTCTCTGTTCCTCGATGGTCGGTTGAACCCTGCCAGAATCGTCGGGCTCGGCCCCGGATAAAACCCAGGCGGGCTTCGTCAAAGGAGAAGCCGGTTTTCCACATGATCGAACCGTAGCCAAAGAGCCAGAGGTCCTCATTCACTACCTGGCCCGCTCATTAACTTCCTGAATGTAGTTAACGACTTCAACAATGCCATCTTCCTCATTGTGCCCGCAGACAAAACGAGCTGTTGCCTGTAGCTCTTCATGTCCGTTCTGCATGGCGAAACCATGGCCTGCGGCACGGATCATGGGTATGTCATTCAGCTCATCGCCCACGGCACAAACGTGTTCTGCCTTGATGTCGAGATGTTCTTTCAGCCTGGTCAGACCATGCCATTTGTCGACATGACCCTGCGCAATTTCACAGTAGGAGTAGTCTGCTTTCGGGCGGGGGTGCGGGACGACAACGGCGTTGTAACGATTCCCATGGCTGCGCTCGACTACATTGGCGAGCTCCCAAAGTTCAGCTTCGGAACCGAAGACGCCTGATACCAGGAACTCGGGTTCGGCATCCAAGAGATCAACGGGAGCGCTCCATTCCCTGTTGTTCTCGTAATACTGCTTGATCACATCACTCCAGGGGACTCCGGAATCAATAACAAAATCAACGCCACCATGATCGTGTGCGTCCCGCTGGGCAAACAGTGCGAGCCCGAGGCTGCGAGCGACTTCGACAATTGGGGAGATGTCGTAGGTGTCCCGGTGCAGTGTTTTCTGATCCGGTGTTTTCACCAGCGCGCCGCCATTACAGACGGCAAAAGTATCAATGCCGAGATTTTCGATCACATACCGGGTCGAGCGGTAGCGACGACCAGTGGCGATAACAACTTCAACACCCCCTTCATGTAGCTCATGAAGGGCGTCCCGGGTTGCGGGTGAGACCTGATTATTGGCAATGGCCAACGTGCCATCCAGGTCCAGCGCAATCATTTGAATCAAGGTTTTACTCTCTCACAATCAAAGCCGCAAGCATATCAGCTCCCCAGTCGATAGCGCAGCTTGATCACCAGAATATCCGCCACACGGTCGGTCCAACTGTCTCGAAGTAGATCGTCAAAGCTATCTTCCGGGTGGCTGGGCAAATCCGATCCCCGGGTGTATACGACAAAGAGGTCGGAGAGCGGGGCAATCTCCCAGCGGTATCGTGCCTGAAATGACATGGAGCTGATTGAGAAATCACGACTGTCGTTTACGGGGCGGGTGTCTTCGAAGAGTAGCCCATCGCCCGTGGGAATCTGCCAGCGATGGCGTTCGTCGGCTTTCACGCCAACCCACTGGACGGAGAGTTTGATTTGTTGTTTTGCCGAAAGGAAATAGTCGAATTCGATTCGTGGTTGCCAGAATTCCGCTTTGAACGTGGTGAAATCACTGTCGGTATCATGAACCAGCCAGTCCGTTCTGGTGCGATATTGCAGAAAGAGATGGGCGGAGAATCGATCGTTCGGCCGCCAGTTGATCTCTGCCTCATAAAATATCTGGCTACCGCCGATATCTTCACCCTGATAGAAATAACCGAAGCCAAGCTGCAGGGGTTCGGAATTATCTGATGCCCAAAAGGCGCCTGCATGCCAGCGGGGTTTTACGCGAAATGCACCGTTGCCAAAGCTATTGAGATCGTCCCAGCGGGAGGGAAAGTAGTTGAGTTCCGTATACAGAAAGTTGTTGTTCTTGAAGATGCGTTCCTGAGAAAAGAAGATGCCGCTTCGCACGATCAATCCGTCGGTGTTGTATTCCTGGGTGAGTACCAGCTCGGTTTCGCGTTTTTTCAGCTTGTCGAGACCCGATTCCGTGATATCCAGCTCATATCGTGCGGCGATGGCATCGTTGCGCCGCAGAAATCCGAAGTCGTTGATATCGAGATCATCGTTGAAGTAGTCGAAAGTGAACTTGTGTCGTAGCCCCTGTCTCGGTGTGTAAGTGGCGTCGACGAACCCACCTGCTCCGGTCACATCCTCGACATCGCTGTAGAGCAGTTGACCGTCGAAGTTCCAGATACCACCGCTGGAAAGATAGTGACCGTCAATGCCATGCACGATGGCGTCACCATCAGAGTGATCGACCAGGGTCGAGATCCAGCCAACGCCGGAACGCGACCCGCTATTGGTGGATTCATAAAGCAGGCGGGCAACGCCGAAGGTACGGCCATCCTGTAGCAGGTCGACGGGCAGGTCGTTGATCGTGCCTTCGATTTTGGTGTCGTCTTCCACGGCCGTCATTGCAC
>JABHYO010000161.1 GCA_018656865.1 Gammaproteobacteria bacterium
GGGGTGATTCCCCAGTGGCTGGCGTAGGGTGGTTGACTGAAATCAAATGCGGCCTGTTCCTGCTCGCACCTGGGTGGCATGGGTACTTCTCCGAGAGGACCGCCGGTGAGATAGAAAGCAACATCCTCTCGTTGCTGAGCAGACATTTCATCTGTCTGTTCTTTCATAATGCCTTCATTCAGGGTCCGGAGCATGGACTCATAGGGAAGCATTCTCAGTGCCGAAACATGGGCCGCCCGTTGGACACCCCCCATATGACAGTTGGCACAGAATTGACCGAATACTTCGCGCCCGGGGTGATTTTCTGCACCGGTTTCCTGGCCTGCAAGACCTAGTGTGGCCGATTGTGGTTTGTCCGTGGACTCTGCGCCGGCTTCTGCACTTTGGTCTGCAGCGGGCGTGACGGTATCACTTGGCTCATCGCTGCAGCCAGTGATTAGAAGCGCCAGCAGGGAGAGCAGCACCGCTTTTTTTGAATGAGATTGCATCGATCATCTTCCTGTTTATTGCAGTTCAGGGTGAGCAGGGTATGTCATGGATCGACAATAGTGCAACTTGAGTCCAACTTGCTTCAGATTCCCGTCGATTGCCTGACCAGCATCCCATCGCTGACCTGCTGGTGGAAACAATAGTTGAAAGAGGGTGTCTCTGTGCAGAGAAAAAGCTTGCAGATTTTGAATTGATGAGTACCATGGTCATGACTATGGTCATATTAGTAATAAGATGAAAACAATAAAAGCCTCAGAGTTCAAAGCCAAGTGCTTAAGTCTGATGGACGATGTTGCTCAATCTGGAGAAGAAATCCTGGTGACCAAGAATGGAAAGCCGGTTTCGAAACTAGTGCCGATTAAACATCGCCCCAAAGAAATGTACGGGCTGCACCGTGGTATGTGGCAGTTGAAGGACGATCTGGTTGAACCAGTCAACGAGCACTGGGATGTTGATTAGTGCTACTGCTCGACACTCACATTCTGGTCTGGCTGGACCAGGGTTCAGACCTCCTTGGCAGACGTGCTCGCCGAGTCATCGAAGAAGCATTTCTTCGAGAGGAGTTGGGTGTTGCAACAATTTCCTTCTGGGAGATCGGCATGCTGGTGGCTCAGAAACGTATTGAATTCAAAGGCCAGCTGTCGGAATGGCGGGTGACTTTGCTTAATAGTGGGATTTTGGAATTTCCGCCTGATGGCACGATCACTCTCGCGGCGGCTGGGTTCAGGGATTTTCCAGGCGATCCGGTAGATCGCCTCATCGCAGCAACAACTCTTGCCGAGGAGGCGAGGCTGGTGACGGCGGATGACCGACTAGTTGGTCATCGAGGCATTAAAACGATAAATGGATTGAACTAATGATCAAGACAATCCTCTTCTTCATTCTTGTCGTTGTCTCGACTGAAGCGCGCAGCGACCAAACCATCGAACTGCACCGAACCAACGATATCGCAGATATCGAACTACTGGATCGGGAATTGACGCAGCTGGTGGCGAAGGTCAGACAGTGCGCCGCTGCAGGTCTGGCACCAGCCTCGGACTGTTATTGCTACTACCCAACGAAACTCGAGTCGACGAGGGTGGTTTATCATCAGGTGCTGGAACGACATCCGGAGTGGTTGGATCGTTCGGTTCTCTGGTGGGATCAATCACGGTCTTTCACATCCAATCTTCGCCTCCGCGGTCTGAAGCAGCATATCGAAGAACCCTGCTCCTGATAGCTGTTTAGGTATACTGTCTCCTTTTTGCTGGCAGGCCCATGGCGCTATACGACAACCTTTTCGATCCGCTTCCGATTGGAAACACGGTCATTAAAAACCGTATTGTTCGTTCACCTCACGGTACAGGGCTTGTCGGAGACGACCTGATTGCTTATCACGAGGCACGGGCGAAAGGCGGTGTTGCCCTGTCTACTATTCAGGCAACCGGCGTGCATCCCGGCTCGCCCAGCGGAATCCCCCTGTTTTCTGACAGTTGTAAACCCTTCCTGACGGAGATAGCCGACAGGATGCGACCCCATGATATGAAGCTGTTGATTCAGCTATTTCACGGGGGTGCCGGTAATCCACCTTTACCGGGCATAGCGGAGAACTGGTCAGCCAGTGCGATTCCTAATCCTCTGGCGGGTGTCATTCCGATGGAAATGACCAAAACCATGATTGACGATGTGATCGCAGGTTTTGCGGCGGCAGCAGTGCGTGTCCGTGACTCCGGTCTCGATGGCGTTGATATCCATGCGTCGAGTGGCTACCTCATTCATGAGTTTCTTTCTCCGGCACTGAACAGGCGGAACGATGAGTATGGCGGTAGCCTTCAGAATCGAATGCGTTTCATGTTTGAAGTGATAGGGGCCGTTCGAGATGCTGTCGGTGAGGACATCGTAGTTGGCGTACGATTACCTAACGAAGACTATGTGCCTGGTGGACTGACAGCGGAAGACAATGCGGCGATCGCAAGTGCAGTGGAGCCGGTGGTTGATTACATTTCTCTTCACATGGGTTCCTACTGGCGCTTTCACCGGTTGATCTCTCCCGCGGACGAACCCCTTGGCGTTGAGATGAAAGCTAACCAGGTGATCAGCCCTGGATTGTCAAAACCTGTCATGGTCACAGGCAGAATCATGACGCTGGATCATGCTTCTTCAATCGTTGCCAGCGGTGAAGCTGACATGGTGTCCATGGTGCGTGCACTCATTGCCGATCCAGAGCTGGTCAATAAGGCGCGCAGGAGAGAGGAGCACAGGATCAGACCCTGTATTGGTTCGAACATGGGCTGCGTCGGCCAGTTAATGACGAGTGGCAGGATCAGCTGCGTGGTTAACTCAAGTGCAGCGAGAGAACAGGTGTTGACGTTCGAGCCCCAGGATCGGGTGACGAACCCGAAAAACATCCTCGTTGTGGGTGGTGGACCAGCAGGTCTCGAATTCGCCCGTACTGCCGCGCTAAGGGGACACAATGTGGAGCTGCATGAGGCCATGAAGACCCTGGGTGGTCAGGTAATCATGGCAGCATCAGCGCCGAAGCGGGCCGACATAGGCACAATCGTTCAGTGGCTTGCGGATGAAATTGAAAGCCTCGGTGTTGATGTTCATCTCAATTCCTACGTCGATGAGGAACTGATTGCCGAAAAAGCACCGGATGAAGTTGTGCTGGCGACCGGAACAATGCCGAGGGTAGACGGCATGCAGCAGTCGGATCCAGGTAGGTCTATCGAAGGCTTCGATCTGCCTCATGTTTATTCATCCTGGGATATTCTCGGCTTTGGCGAAATAACACATCTGCAGGGACCTGCGGTCATCTACGATGACACTGGCTCCTTCGAGGCCATTTCTGTTGCTGATGTATTACTGCAGAACGGACTTGAAGTGACGATGGTCAGCAGGAACGATTCCGTAGGATCCAGTCTGCCTTATCCGCCAGTTACGGCCGGTGCTGCACGGGAACGACTCTATTCAGGGGAGTTCGATTTCATTGGGGCGCATTACATTCGCCGTATAGCCAGGTCGTCAGTCGACATTGGTGTGCTTTTTACGGACAGAAAGAGAACAGTGCCGGCGAAGACGGTCGTCTTTGTCGGCTACAACGAGCCCAATCGTGAGCTGTGGAAGTCGCTCCAGGGTAATGGTCCGCCGGTGCACATGATTGGAGATGTCCGTGGTCGCAACAGTATGATGACAGCGATTCATGCCGGAGCTGAGCTCGGTCGACGTATCTGACCTTTAACGTGCAACGAAAGTCAGGGTGTAAACACAACCTTGATAGCCTCTTCTGCCAACAGCTGAGTTTCATAGGCATCACTTGCCTTCTCCAGCGGAAAGGTATGGCTGACCAGAGGCTTGCGATCAATCCTGCCGGAAACTATCAGCTGCGATGACTCGACAAATTCCTCCATGGTCCAGGCCCAGGAACCCAAGACCTGGATGCCCTTGCGCACGATCACGTTGTAGTCAATGGAGACATCTTGTTCGAATACGGCGACGACGACGACCTTGCCATTTTCCCTGACGATTTGAATCGCCTGCTGCAGAACGCTGGGGCCCTTGAAATTTTTGCCCATGCCAGCGCAGTCATAAATGGTATCGACAGTACCTGGTACTTCATTGAGTATGTTTTCTTCAGATACTTCGACGGTGCCGAGTAATTCCTCTACCAGGTTTGTCCGTCCTGCATTGATAACCACATCCGCGCCAAGTTCGGTTGCCTTCGTCAGGCGCTTGTCGGAGAGATCGACAACAGTAACCTTTGCAGAAGACCTGGCCTTTATGCACTGCAGAATGCCGAGACCGATGATTCCTGCACCGATGATGACATGGGTTTCGCCATCTTTTGCGTCCCCCAGATTGGCACCATGCAGGGATGTGGCAAGCGGTTCCGTGGTCGCAGCCTCGATGAAACTGATGGACTCATCGAATGGAAGCAGCATGGCGGTCATCTCTTTCGGTATTCGAATGTACTCGGCATTACCGCCCATGCCGATGGTGACAACCCGATCGCCTACTTTGATACCCTGTACATCACCGGATATCTCGGCGACTTCTCCGCTAAATTCATGACCCAGAATGCGGCCTGATTCGATCGGGTTACCAAGTTGAAGGAACATGCCGTGGCGGTAGGTGTGCAGATCTGAACCGCAGATACCACATGCCTTCACACGAAGCAGGATGTCGCCATCTTCAAGATCAGGTTTGGCGATGTCTTCGAACCGCACATCACGGGGTCCATGAAAAACAGCTGCTTTCACATAGGTCTCCTCTGATACCGAGGTTTCCATCTTCTCTTATTCTATGGTTCCCGTGCAATCTGTGCGGCCTGCATGTTCCCTTTACAGGATCTCTGGTAGGGTAAGGCGATTTTCAGGTGAAGGAGAGAGCGCCATGGCAAGTACTGACTTGTTAATTCAGAATGTTCAGATCGTCAATGGAACCGGCAGCGAGCCGTTTACCGGTGATGTTGCTGTCAAGGATGGCAAAATAGCAGCCGTCGGGGAGTTCGACGGCACAGCAGACAACACACTCGATGCCAGTGGTCTAACGCTGGCCCCCGGATTTATCGATATACACACGCACTTTGATCCACAGCTATGCTGGGACGGTCTTGCGACCCCATCTCTGGAGCATGGTGTCACAACTGTGGTGATCGGCAACTGCTCCCTCAGTCTGGCACCGGTAACTCAGTCTGGCACTGACAAACTGGTCAGCATGTTTCAGGTCATTGAAGACATCAAGAAGCCGACTTTCGATGCTGCGGTGCCTTTCAGTTGGGAGAGCTTTCCCGAGTATCTGCAGCACATACTGCCTGGTCTCGGACCCAATGTGGCTGCTCTGATAGGTCATTCTGCTCTTCGGTTCTATGTCATGGGTACCGAAAGCCAGGATCGGGTCGCGACTGATGAAGAAATAGAAAAGATGTGTGAGTTGGTTGAGGAAGCGATGGCGGCAGGTGCTGCGGGTATTTCATCGTCCTATGTCGATGTCGACGAGAATATGAATCCTGTACCGAGTCGGCTGGCTGATCTCAGGGAAAAAATCGCGCTGGCGAAAGCCATGCGCAAGAATGGTCGAGGAGTGTGGCAGGTCGTACCTTTCTTTCCGGATCCGGTGGAGTACATGAAAAATATCCAGGAGTTGGGTGAGATCAGCCTTGCTTCCGGTGCCATGTGTTCAACCCAGCCTGTACTGTCGTCGCCTGATGCGCCACTGGCCGAGCCGGTTGTTGCCGCACTAGAAGCGGAACAGGCGCGGGGCGCAAAAGTATTGGGTCAGGTCATGCCGCGATGTTTCGATATGAACATGCGGTTGTCTGAAACCAGTATGTTGCTGTACTCGCTGCCAGCCTGGAAGGCCATCATGGATTTGCCGAAGGAGGAACGGCGTGAGCAGTTTGAAGATCCGGTTTCTCGCGAAGTGCTGGTTAACCAGATGAAGGGGGCTGGAGGCATGAGTGCGGCTCTGCCGTTTTTAACCGTTGGCGATGTTAACGATCCGGGCAATCAACAATACAAAGGTAAGACCCTTGCCGAGATTTGTCAGTCTGAAGGCAAGGAACTGGGCGAAGTCATTCTCGATATCTCGCTGGCGGACAATCTGGATGCAGAGTTTCGTTTGCAGGGTGTATTGAATGCTGACAAGGCGTCAGTGGCTCAATTACTGGATCATCCACTGTTGCATTTCGGGGCATCCGATGCGGGTGCGCACATCACACAGTTTTGCGGCACCGGCGATACTACTCACCTGCTTGAATACTATGTCAGGGAAAGTGGCCAGTTCAGTTTGCAGCGTGCGGTCTACAGGATGACAGGGGAAGTTGCCGCTGATTGGGGGCTTGATGACAGGGGCACGATAGAGATCGGTAAAGCGGCAGATCTCGTGTTGTTTGACCTTCAGAAGCTTCACTGCGGCGATGAGGAATTCGTCGATGACTTTCCAGGGGAGGCCCGGCGTTATGTGCGGGGCGCTGAGGGCTATAAGGCGGTTTTTGTGAATGGCGAAATCGTGATACAGGACGGGGAGTACACCTCGGCACGGCCTGGAAAAATAGTGTGAGTGCCGCAGCACCAGATTAAGGGAAAAGGTTTGTAATAAAACCGCAACTGAATCGTACAACTGAGTAACTCAACGGAAAACTGAAGATGTCAGCGAACGTGGCCTTCGAGATTCTCTATAAAGAGTACTACGTTCGTGTTTTCGGACTCTGTCGTCGACTGCTGAATTCGGCATCACTGGCAGAAGATGCGACTCAGGAAGCGTTTATGCGTGCCTACAGGAACTTCAACAAGTATGACAGCGGTCAGCCGTTCTGGCAGTGGATTGCGGCAATTGCCAGTAACCACTGCGTTGATCTCCTGCGTCGCCAAAGCCGGATGAGCAATCTGTTCGGTGATGAAGATACCGAAATCGAGCTGCTTGAGTCTGATGGTGAAGAAACACTGTCAAAGGTGATCGAATCCGAAGATTCTGAAGCCCTGAACTCAGCTATCGGAAACCTGCCGGATAAGTATCGTGTTCCGCTGGTACTGGCTTACTTTCATGATGCGAGCTATGAATCGATCGCTGAAAACCTGTCCATCAACCGTAATCATGTTGGTGTGTTGCTGCTAAGAGCAAAACAACAACTCCGTGGCCTGCTGAACGAGTTGGTGAATCAATCATGAGTCATCTGACCGATCTTCAGTTGTCCATGCATGCAGATGGGGCGCTGGCCGAAAACGAAGTTGCCGGGTTGCAGAGCCATATCGACAGTTGTTCAGCCTGCCATGGGCGCTTGATCGATTACACCGAGGAAAGGCGCCTGATTGGCACGGCGCTCCAAAGCGATGACAACGTCGCAGTACCTGATATCGAAATGCCCAGGTTCAAACCACCCATAACATTGCGGAGCTTCGCCATCGCTAACCTGGTTACCGGTCTTGCGGTCTGGTTGGGTCAATTTTTATGGAAGACACTATTTGGAGAACTGATCATGAGCGCATTCACACAAATTACTTCACTGTATGTCCCGGATGCGTATGAGCTGATGGCAAATACGGTGCTTTATCTTTCGGAGGAAGGAATCGTCATGTTGGATAACTATATCGGTTACATCGCTTTACTCATTGCCGTAGTAACCATGGTCTGGCTTGCAGCATCCTGGCGACGGGCAGCGACGGGTCTCGTGGTGCTCGTGGCAACCGGGCTTTTGTTACCGGTAAATGATGCCCAAGCGTTGGAGATCCGGCGTAGCGAAAATATGGTCAGTGTGGAAGCAGCCGAGGTCATTGAGGACACGGTGATCATGGTAGGCGATACGATTGTTATCGAGGGTGATGTCAGGGGTGACCTGGTTGCCACGGGCAGGCGTATTGTGATGAGCGGCTCTGTAGGTGGGAACCTGGTGGCGCTGGCCGAATCGGTTTCCATACAAGGTGATGTGGGCGGGTTCGTCATCTCCGCAGCTTCTTCAGTCGAACTTGGTGAATCCACAGTCGGCGGGGATCTGTGGTCGGCGTCTGCTAATACAACGCTTGGTCGCGATACCAGGATCACCGGTAATGCGACGGTCGCAACGGAGCTGTTGTCGGTTGCAGGGCAGGTTGGTAAAGATCTGCATGCATTCGGCGAGACAATAGAAGTCTCCGGTACGGTCGCTGAGGATGTGGAGGCCTTTGCTGCCCATCTCAATCTGCTGGGTGATGCAGAGATCAAAGGGAACATTCGTTTTCGAACCAAGAGTGAGGACCGCCTGCAGCGATCACCGTCAGCATCGGTTGATGGCACGGTTGAATTCCTTGATTTGCCCGAGGAAATGGAACCTCGCAGTCGTTATGTCACAGGTAAATTTTATCTCTGGAAAGCCCTGCAGCTGGCTGGTGGCTTTCTGTTTGGGCTGGCGGTTTTCTGGCTGATTCCGGGTCTGCGTGATCTGTCTATTAACGGTGGGGTAGAGGGCCTGAAGACAGCTGGTCTTGGGTTGATAACATTGGTCAGCCTGCCCGTCGTCTGTATCATCCTTGCTCTCACGCTGGTTGGAATGCCGTTTGCCGTGGTTGGCATTATCTCCTTGTTCGTTATCGCCGGTTTTTCAAAGATTCTGGTGGCGGAACAGGTTGGTCAGATGGTGTTTGCCGCGACTGGTCAGGATGACAGTAAGCCGCTGACGCTGCTCTCAGGCCTCGTTGTCGTCATCGTCGCCATTAACCTGCCGGGCATCGGCGGCGTTATTAGCTTTATTCTGACCCTGCTCGGTGCGGGGCTGTTGGTGCAGGTGATTTTGGACTATGTTTCCGACCTTGGTGACTAGCTCACTGTCATGCTGAGCTACCGGGCGGTGCGGCGGCCGATTGCGCAAGACTGAAGCATCTCGTCACGAGATCCTTCAGTCACTGCGTTCCTTCAGGATGACCGTACTGCCACCATGCGCTCCTTCAGGATGACCGTACTGCCACGATGCGTTCCTTCAGGATGACAGTGTCGCGTCAAACCAGCTTACTGAATTCAGTGGAGACACTGATCTCACCGTCGTTGATATATGCCTCGTGATTCTGTTCTACCTCTGACAGCTCATACCGGTAGTTCACCAGCATTCCCCAGGCGTTCTTCATGCCATTCTCCGAGGTGTCGCCAAGGTAGTTGATCCGATCGATGCTCGCGCCGTTACCAAGGTGGAATCTTGCTACCGGGTCGAGCGGTGCGATTCCTCTCTTTTCATGATAAAGATACCTGGCGCTGGCTCGCATCAGCGCTCGATGGATGGATTTGTTTTCTCGTGTGACCTTACCTTCCTGCTCAAGTCGTAGCAGCCACTCCATATCAGGCGCGTCGGTGATCCAACTGGCTTCGGCGGCGATTTCACTACTTAACCATTGACGAAAGCCAGGTAGCGGGGACAAGGTGGCGAAGTGCTTCAGCTTGGGTAGTTCCTGCTGAAGTTCCATGACAACCTGCTTGATTAGAAAATTACCAAAAGAAATACCAACGAGGCCAGCCTGACAGTTGTTAATGGAATAGAAAATGGCATGGTCGGCAACCGTCGCGTCCGGATTGATCGGCTCATCCAGGATCGGCTGTATTGACGGCGACATGCCTTTGACCAGCGCCACTTCGACAAAGATCAGAGGTTCGTCGGGCATCGCCGGGTGAAAAAAAGCGAAACATCGCCGGTCATCGGCAAGGCGCCTCTTTAAATCCTCCCAGCCCGACATCTCGTGTACGGACTCATAGGACATTATCTTTTCGAGCAGGTCTGCGGGTGTTTCCCAGTTAATGTGTCGTAGTTCCAGAAATCCGCGGTTGAACCAGGCGTTCATCAGGTGTTGCAGGTCAACGTCGATCACTGCAAGTTCTGGTTCATCCCGTATCGCCTGCCTGAGAAGTTTGCGCATATTGACCAGCTCAGAAGTACCACCTGGCGCCATATTGATGCGGCGAAAAAGATTCTGGCGGGGTGGCTCCGCAGCTTCCATCAATGCCAGCAAGGTATGACGATTTTCTTCCTCTGCGTAGGCATGGGCCGCTTTTAAGATTCCCTCCGGGCTCGGTGAGAGTTCTTCCTTCAGCCAGCGGAAGAAGACGATCCTGTCCTCGTCGTTAAGATGCTGATATGTCCGTGTTACTTCACGGGCGAGGGCTGTACCCAGCGCTTCACCCTTGTTGGAGGTCAGGTCCCGGCATAGAGCGATGATTCTATCCAGCGAATGCTCAGGTGATTTCAGGCCAAGCAAGGCAAGTCCGCTGTCGGCTATGGAGGTTATCCAACGATTCAATGGCATAGGCACCCCAATCAGGACAATAAGTCCTTGTAAGTATCGCGTAATTGCTTCTTTTGTACCTTACCCATTGCATTCCTGGGCAGTTCTTCCAGGAAAATAACTGCCTTCGGTACCTTAAAGCCGGCAATCTGCGATTTTGCTGACTGAATAATGTCGGCATTTTTCAGTGATCCGGGTTCAGTTTCGACAATCGCCGCCACAACACCTTCGCCGAAGTCGGCATGTGCTACGCCGAAGACGGCGGATTCGCTGACGCCCGTCAGTTGATCAAGCAGGAGTTCGATCTCCTTGGGGTAGATATTGAGACCGCCGCTGATGATCATGTCCTTTTCACGACCGATGATCGACAGATATCCTTTTGCGTCGATCATGCCCTGGTCGCCAGTGTCAAAAAAGCCGTCTTCGGTGAAATCCTCACGGGTTTTTTCAGGTAGTTTCCAGTATCCCTGGAATACGTTGGGGCCTCTGACCTGCACGGCGCCAACTTCACCTGATTTAAGCGGGTTGTCGTCGGCATCGGTTACCCGAATTTCTACATCGGGCAGGGCAGGGCCCACTGTTCCTGCAACTCGTTCTCCATCGAGCGGGTTGCTGGAGTTCATGCCGGTTTCGGTCATCCCGTATCGCTCCAGTATCAGGTGGCCGGTCCGGGATTCAAACGCCTCGAAGGTTTCTGTCAGTAATGGTGCCGAGCCAGAGATAAATAATCGCATGTTTTCACAATGCGCCTTCGTAAAGGCGTCAGATCGAAGCAGGCGAGTGTAATAGGTGGGAACTCCCATCATTACCGAACACGATGGCAACGCCGAAAGAATCTGATCGATGCCGTAGTTATTTATCCAGTACATTCCAGCGCCGCTCATCAGTACGCATCCGATACCGACAAAAAGCCCATGTACGTGATAGATCGGCAGTGCATGCAAAAGAACATCTTCGCCGGAAAAGCCCCAGGTCGATACCAGGGTTTCGGCATTGGCAGCGAGATTACCGTGGGACAGCATGATGCCTTTGGGTACACCCGTTGTGCCTGACGAGTAGAGGAGTGCGGCTACATCGTTCTTTTCAGACAACGCCGTCTCAAACTGGTCCTGTTCCGCAAGAGATTGTTCTGCCAGTAGGTCGATGGTAATGACACTGGTATCAGGGGCTGCTAGTTTGCCGAGTATGGCGATAGAGGTTTTGTCGCCAACGACAATGCGAGGTTCCGCATTTTCCAGAAAATAAGCCAGTTCACCTTCCTGGTAGGCGGTATTCAGGGGATGGAAGACCAGCCCTGCCCGGATGCATCCGAGATAGTGAAAGAGTGCGTCGACGGACTTCTCGACCTGGACGGTAACACGATCACCCTTTAGCGCGCCCATGCCGGTGAGAAGGTTCGCGTATCGGGCGGATGCTGTATCCAGCGAATGGTAGTCAGCAATGACGCCTTCGGCATCAATCAGGACTGGTGTCCGTCCGTCCTCTGGAAAGCTCTGTGAAAAACGGTGGTAGAGATTTTCGTTCATAGTGATAGTGCAAATCCTGAATTTGGCAGCGGCCTCGGTACGGGTGCTGACTTTTATGTATCATATTAAGCGAAAGCTTAGTGAGTGAGACCAGGGACGGCAACTCATGTCGAGCGCCATCGCCGACAAAATACTGGATGGCGATGCGTATCGTTGGATTCAGGTCCGCCGTTTGAGGGCCTGGACTGTGAATATACTGTCCGTAATAAATGTAGGATGAAGTAGTTTGGATATTGAGTCTCTGAGATTATTCAGCAGCCTTGCCCGAGAGTTGCATTTTGGGCGTGCCAGCACGGAGTGCCAGGTTAGTCCTTCAAAATTCACGCGCGTTATTCAACGCCTTGAAGAACAGGTCGGCCATCAGTTGTTTGAAAGAGACAACCGGTCCGTCCGCCTTACTCCCGCTGGAGAAATATTTATCCAATTCGCTCGGGAGACATTGCTTAGGTGGGAGGATCTGTCCGATCAGCTACATGAAGAGACACAAACTCTCTGTGGACACATCTCCATTTTTGCAACCGTGACAGCCAGCCTGAACTTTCTGCCACATATATTGGGACAGTTTAGAAAGAAGTACCCCGCGATTCATTTGCAACTGGAAACGGGTTATACGCTGGATGCTCGAAAGTACCTGGACGAGGGTTTCGATGTGGTTGTGGCTGCGCTTCCGTCAGAGGAATCCTCCGACCAGGAGCAGCGAATAATCCGTTCCATACGAATGATTACCATTGCGCCCAAAGCCGAATGTGAAGTTTCCAGGATACTGGATGAGCCGCAGATTGACTGGCAGTCAGTGCCGCTGATTCTACCCACATCGGGCGGTACCAGAACGGCGATAGAGAACTGGCTGCATCGCGAAAACATCAATCCGAACATCTACAGTGAGGTGGATGGCAATGAAGCCGCGATTTCACTGATTGCGTTGGGTTGCGGCGTAGGCTTTGTTCCTCAGCTGGTGTTTGAAAGGAGCCCCTTGCAGCCAGAGGTCAGTATCGTTCGAAATGGACCGCCTCTGGAGGACATCCACATTGGCTTCTGTACTCGAAAACGAAAGCTGAAAAACTCCCAGCTGGTGCAGGCGCTCTGGTCAACTATCGGCTGACTTCGGATCTTCCGTTGTTTCAATAATTGCAACACCATATATTTTATTGAAATGAATCATGTGGTCGTGATTATCTATGCACTCAATTCCACCCTTGCACGATTAGTTCACGAGGACTAGATGCCATGACCATCAAAGACGAAGACGAATATTTACACCCGGCGCCTGAGGGAACCGAAGGCCTGTGGAGCGATAACCTGTGGTTTTCGTTCGTGGATCGGGAAGCCGATATCCACGGCATCAATCATATGCATGTGACCAACAAGGGCTATGCGCGGTTCAGTACCTGCCTGGTGATTGATGGTATTCCCATGCCATGGGCCAATAAGGTGCCTTACCATGACATCGGTAAATTCGATAAATTGAGCGATGGCGGTCACATGACCTATGAGGTCGTTAAGCCCCAGGAGGAACTCCGGCTCCAGGCGGACAACGATAAGTATGGCTACGATGTGACCTTCACCGGACGATTCCCGGTGTTCGATTATGAAGATTGCATCAACGGTAACCCGCTTAAGTCCGCTGGTGTCTATGGTGGTCACTACGAACAGGGTCTGTTGTGTCAGGGCGAATTTGAAGTCCGTGCCGGACCCAACCAGGGGCGGCGTCAGATCAACTGCTATTCACACCGCGACCATTCCTGGTGTGACCGATTTACCCACGGATCGCCCTGGGAAGTCGAGCAACCCAATAATCTGCAGAACACACTGGGCCACTACTGGCCTTCGATTCAGACCGACAATTTCCATCTCAATGCGTTTGGCCTGATGAATACGGACCGTGCCACAATAAATCCGGAGCAGGTGCCGCTGGGCGGATTTCTGTCCGACAAAAACGGTAGTCGTCCCATTAAGGATGCCGAATGCCTGGATTGTCGGCTTGAACTGGATGGCAGAAGTGCCATGAGTTTTCGCTATCGCTTTACCCTGCCGGATGGTGAAATTATTCATGTTAAAACCGGTCGAAAATATGCGCAGTCAGTTAATGGCCTCATGCGTGGTGAAAATGACGCCGAGTGCCTGCTGGACTGCTATGAAGGCTTTTTTGATTTCGAGGTTGAGGAGACAGGTGAGCGTGGCTACGGTGTAGCAGAATACTCGATTCACCCGCCATTCCCACGCTGGCGCTACTAGGTCCAGACTAACCCTCAAGAGGAGAACACAATGACGATTAAAGACGAAGACGAATATTTACACGCGGCACCAGAGGGAACCGAAGGTCTATGGAGTGACAACCTGTGGTTTTCATTCGTAGATCGGGAAGCCGATATCCACGGTATCAATCACATGCATGTGACCAACAAGGGCTATGCGAGATTTAGTACTTGTCTGGTGATTGATGGCATCCCCATGCCCTGGGCCAACAAGGTGCCTTATCATGATATCGGCAAATTCGATAAGTTAAGCGACGGCGGCAACATGATCTACGAGGTCGTCAAACCCCAGGAGGAACTGAGGCTCCAGGCGGACAATGACAAGTATGGCTACGATGTGACCTTCAAAGGTCGTTTCCCTGTGTTCGACTATGAAGACTGCATCAAGGGAAATCCCCTCAAATCGTCCGGTGTCTATGGTGGGCACTACGAACAGGGCCTGCATTGCACGGGCGAATTCGAAGTGCGGGCTGGTCCGAAGCAGGGACGTCGCCAGATCGACTGTTACTCACACCGTGATCATTCCTGGACTGACCGTTTTACCCATGGTTCGCCCTGGGAAGTCCAGCAACCGAAAAATCTCCAAAGTTCCCTTGGCCATTACTGGCCATCGATTCAGACGGACAATTTCCACCTTAATGCCTTCGGATGGATGAATCCGGATTTTAAGGCTCCAAATCCGGAGCAGCATTCAATTGGTGGTTTCCTTTCTGACAAGAACGGCAGCCGCCCCATTCAGGATGCTGAATGTCTCGAATGCCGTCTTGAACTGGACGGCAGGAGTGCAATGAGTTTCCGCTACCGGTTTACGTTACCGGATGGAGATATCATTCACGTGAAGACGGGACGGAAGTATGCCCAGTCGGTTAATGGTCTCATGCGTGGTGAAAATGACGCTGAGTGCCTGCTGGACTGCTATGAGGGCTTCTTTGACTTTGAAGTTGAGGAAACCGGCGAAAGGGGATATGGCGTTGCTGAATACTCCATTAACCCGCCATTTCCGCGCTGGCGCTACTAGACTGCGATTGGAACCGGTCAGACGTATGTCTGACCGGGATCGCTGTAAAACAAAGAGAATGCTGAGTTTCGAGTGAAGACTCGCTGAGGCGTTTTAGTTACGAAGCGGCTTGGCAGGTACGACTCTGAATTCCTGCGATAACAGCTGGCTGTCCTTATGCCAGATTTCAATCGTCCAGGTACCTGGCACTGCCTCCCAGGCGCTGTCGAAGGTGTATCCCGTGTAGTTGGTCCGCCCGCCAAATGCGATGTCTTCTCGCGACTCTCTGAACCTTGGGTCTTCGTCTGAATCCGGATCTTTTATCCCCGGTGTAATGATGACATCGGTGACTGCCACTGCATCACCACTGGAGACTCCGACAAGTTGATATCGAAGACCAAATGAGGATTTCGGTAGCGCAGGAATTGTAGAAGTACTCCTGACCAGTCTCGGAGCAGACAGCAGACTGATTTCACCTGTTGTTGTGTCGGCGGCAGAGGCGGTTCCGGTAACATTGGTCAGGTAAATACCGTAGTCGACGATGCGAGCACTAGGCAGATTATCTTTGGCTTCCGCTAAGCACAGCCACGAAGCAGTCAGGATGAAAGTGAAAAGCCTCATATTCGGTGAGCTATTCCATCTTAGTGATGATTGTATCGGCGAATTCCATCATTTTTTCCCGTTGAGCTTCAAGGGAAGGTGGCGAGACCGGGTCACCAATAATCACACTGACCGAAGTAACCCCGCAATCCTCGAGGTGGTGATAAAAGTCCAGATCATGGTAATCATAGGCGGGTTGCAGAATTTCGAACGGCAAATCCTCGCGGCCTACTTCCCGTCGATATTCATTCAATCGCTCGACCAGTTTCGGCAGATCATCCCAATTATAGGGTGCGTCGTCCCCCAATGGGCCGACGATCCAGCCGTCTCCGAGCCGAGCGGCTCGACGTAGTGCGGGTTCGCTGTACCCGGAGATGTAGATGGGTACCGGTTCAGTGGGTGCCGGGCTCATGGATAGGGGGCCAAAGTCGTAGAATTCTCCGTGGTGCTCGACGATCCCACCCTGCCAAAGGAGGCGCATGACTTCGATCATTTCATCGCATCGACGTCCCCGCTTCTTGAAATCCTGGCTCATGAGATCAAACTCTTCGCGCTCCCAGCCAATTCCTACACCGAGAGAAACCCGATTGCGGGACATCACAGCTGCTGTGCTAATTGCTTTCGCCACTGTGAAAACTTCTCTCAGCGGGAGTATGTAGACGGCGTTGGTGAAGCACAGGCTCTCTGTCACTGCAGCCATGGCACCGATCGAAACCCAGGTGTCCGGCCAATGCGTGGCGGGATTCCACCAGGCCTCGCCGTCGCCGCTGTATGGGTAACGTGACTCGATTTCCCCCTCCAGGTAGACCATGTGATCACTTGTCATCATGCCGTGGAAGCCGTTCTCTTCGGCAATGCGGGCCAGTTCCGTCATGTCCTCTGCTTGAGTCCAGAGAGTAGATCGCCAGAATTTCATATTCCCACCTCGTCAGTGGGGAACAGTGTACTTGTATCCGTTAAGTACACCGTTCCCGCCATTACGTTCCCCGTTATACCAGCCAGCGAGGCCAGGGCGGATGGACCGAATATTCGGCGACGCCATATCCCTTTTCGCCTGTCTCCTCAACCTCGAAGTCAAAAAACGGCTCGTAACAGTCAAGTCGGTTTTCAAGGTCGTTCTCACCTCGGTCCCAGAGCTTCACCTGGCCATACTTGCGACCCGTGCGCACATGCATAGTTTCGCCATCGGGCATCTTCATTGCATAGCGAAACCCAACCGCATCGCGCCCATTGTCAGAAAAGAGCACTTCACAACTTGCGCCGAGTAAAGGCCTGGAACCGTTCTTGTCTGAAATGAAGCCGCCGGGCAGGCTCATATATCCAACGTCGTCACCGGACATGCCAAGGCAGTTGATGTGCGCGTCTTTCAATTGAATCGAAGGCCAGAAATGACCGTGCAGATTCTGCTGTCCATATTCCCAAGCCGGTTCGTCGGCAAATCGGGTCGACCAGGAGTGATCCCGGTGCGAGAAGGAATCCAGTTTTCTGGTCTCACCCTTGTTGGGGCCGCCGCGAATCTCAAATGTACCTGTACAGTGCATTCCCTGTTCAAAGTGCCCACCATAGTAGTGCCCTTGACCCAGTGGATTGCCTTCCAGGTTGTCGTGGTAGTCGAACACATCGAACCGGCCTTTGAATGTCTGATCAAAGCCGAAACGTGGCCCGTCGAAGGTAATTCTGATCTCCTTTAAGGGATCAATAACCTCATAGGTCAGAAGGCCATCCGACCAGGGGCCCTGATCTGCTTCCGCCGTCAGCGGATGTTTGTTGCCATATTGCTGTTGCACGCCATCAATCACATACAGGGCTTCGAAACGGCCCCAGCCTTTGTTTGTAAGGTGAAAGTGGTTGATGCCGAAGATGTTGGCTTCCCGGTCGACCACACTCACCCAGAGCGTGTCTCCCCAGAGACCGGCTGAATGTTCCGCTGGCGCGGCATGCCGGTACTCGTCTTCTGCTTTAACGACCATTAATTTACTCCTTTGTCATTGAACTTCGATTGTACACTTGAAATCCCCTGTGTATTGCGTGGATTTCTAGCGAATAGGCACCTTGCGCTGGAAAACGGGCGGATCACTGGGTTTGGCGTCTGGTCGAGAGCCGGTTTTGTCCAGCCACTCGCGATGGTAAAAAACATCATCAGGACCGCTTTGTCCCTGCACGAACTGGGCTGCAAAATCTCTGACGGAGTTAGGTGGTTCAGTTGGGAATCGTTGCACGTTGTTCCATTCATGCAGGCAGATTCGGTTCGCCACTTTCCATTCACCGTTACGTTTTTCGAAGCGATCAACATAGCGACCGGCGAAGGTGAACAGGCTTGCTGTGTCGTCATCGACCGGGGAGTGACTTAGTGACAGGAAATAGGCCTCCGAAAATGCCTTGTCCGTGCCTTCAAATTCCACATAGTGGTTGCCGATGAAATGAACCGCGCCTGCACCCCTTGGTGGATCCTCAGGGGTAAAGAATTTTGAAAACTCCCATCCTGGACCCTGGAACATTGCGCCGTGGTCATCATAACCGTCTTCATGGTAGACCGACTTAACCAGCTCAGGGTCGCTGCGGTCTACACCCTGACAGTATCGCATCAGGACATCGTAAATCTCCGCTTTGGCCAGGAGCTTGTCGATTGGTGAAAGTTCTGTTTCGGTGGTTTTTTTGTCCGTCATTGACTGTTCTCCTCTCGCTTTATAAGAATCAAATTGCTTATTTGTTTAGCCTGTTTCATTTCCGGGTACGAAGCAGCTCCTCCTCTGAAGCTTTGAGGGCCGTCGTGATCCTGTCGTAGTATCCCCAGAAGACAAGTCCCACAGGTGCGTTGGGTTCGATAATCGATGCGGGGTCAGCACGAAGTTGTGCCCCTCGCATCCATTTCATCAGGTCTGAATGAATCTGATCACCGGATGCTGACTCTTCGGTATTGAGTTCATGGACCGTCATGTAATCAGGTGGTGTCTCTCCACCGGCACCCAAACCAAGTCTGTACAAAGTCGATCCCCGGACCAATGGACAATCGTTCATATCATCCAGGAAGTTCCTGTGCCAGGTTTCGAATGCCTCAGTCAGGAAGATTGACGTCTTGCCCAGCCCACCGTCCGGTCGTGAGAAAGTGACCAGAACTGCGTTGGGTGGGGAGGTACCCGGAGAGGGCTGGCCTGTTTCTGCAATTTTGTTGTAGTAGGACCACCAGTCGACTTCCAGATTGTTGCCGGGCGGGATATTCCACTTGTCACCAATCCCTTTCTTGGCAAGGCTGGCGTAACCTTCCTGAGCAGCCCGGACATCGTCCATATCTACCTGGTACAGCGCCAGATAGGGCGTCATGCTCCCCTTAATCGTTTTTGTCTGCTTGAATCGGCTTGCGCTCGGCATCTCCGGTGACAAGATCACATACTGAAGATGATTATTTGAATACCAGTCGTTGTAGTCGTCTTCGGTGAGGGGGTGCTTTGGATGCGTGACGACGACCATCACGGACTTTGCTGTTCCCATATCAGCTACCACTCAGTTATTAACCGGGGCAGACAGTATAGGTTCTTTAGAAATAGGGGGACAGTGTACTTGTCCAGGTTAAGTACACTGTCCCAGAGGATGGGTTAGCTACCCAGTTCCAATTTATACCAGCCAGCGAGGCCAGGGTGGCTGGATCGAGTATTCGGCAACGCCGTAACCGACCTCGCCTGTCTCCTCGACTTCGAAGTCAAAGAAAGGCTCATAACAGTCAAGGCGGTTTTCAAGATCGTTTTCGCCACGATCCCACAGCTTCACCTGTCCATACTTGCGGCCAGTGCGTACATGCAGGATCTCGCCATCATCCATCTCCATGGTATAACGAAAGGAAACTGCATCTCGTTCGTTGTCTGAGAAAAGCATCTCGCAACTGGAGCCCTTAATTGGCCGGGAGCCATTTTTGTCGGATATGAATCCGCCTGGCATTCCGCCAATTCCAACGTCATCGTTATCCAGACCCAGGCAGTTGATGTGCGCGTCTTTCAATTGAATCGAAGGCCAGAAGTGGAAGGCCTGGTTCTGCTGTCCGTACTCCCAGGGTGGCTCGTCTGCAAATCGTGTTGACCAGGAATGATCCCTGTGTGAGAAGGAATCCAGTTGTCGGGTCTCGCCCTTATTGGGACCGCCGCGGATCTCAAACGGGCCGGTGCAGTGAAGTCCCTGCTCGAAGTGCCCGCCGTAGTAGTGGCCGTGTGCCAGAGGATTTCCCTTCAGGTTGTCCTTATAGTCGAATACGTCAAAGCGGCCCTTGAAAGTCAGATCGAATCCGAATCGTGGCCCGTCGAACTTAATTCTGATTTCTTCGAGAGGTTTCACAACCTCGTAACTCAGGAGTCCGTCTGTCCAGGGTCCCTGATCGGCTTCGGGCGAGAGAGGGTGCTTGTTGCCATACTGCTGCTGAACGCCGTCGATGACGTACAGGGCTTCAAAGCGGCCCCAGCCTTTGTTGGTCAGGTGAAAGTGGTTGATGCCGAAAATATTGGCTTCTCGATCCACTACGCTCACCCAGAGAGTGTCTCCCCAGAGACCGGCTGAGTGCTCCGCCGGAGCGGCATGACGATATTCGTCTTCTGCTTTAACAACCATTGATTAACTCCTTCGAAATAGAGGCTCGATTGTACACTTCGGGACTCGAAGGAACACGCCGAACCAGCTGGATGCTGCAGGTGTTATAGGCCGCTATAAGTGATTCGGTCCTGGTGCAAGGATGTGGAACTGGTCGCCGCCAGATTACCCCTGGCTGGCGGCCAGAATACGGCTGATCTGGCAGAGTGGACGACCACTTTCCTGGCGCCACTGGTTGAATGCTTCCTGAGTTGCTTTGAGATCACGCTGGCTGGTCGGAGCTTTGGTAACGACACCCTGTTCAATCAGGGTCTTCACCACATCTTCAGACAGGATAAAGGTATCCTTGCCAACAAATCTCAGAAAGTAAAAACCGGTATTGCCGCCGAGGCGATTGCCGCGGGCTTTAAGGGTCTTAAGCAAGCCGATGATGTCATCGCCGGGCCAATCTGCGACGAAATTACCGAAGCTGCCATGTTCCTTCGCAATTTCAAGTACGAAGCTGGCATTTTCCCTGACCGAAAGAATCTTCTTCGCATGGCGTACGATCCGGGTATCCTGGGTTAACTGCTCAAGCTGCTCATCAGAACGGTGAGCATTTGCCTTTGGATTGAAACCGGCAAAGGCTTCTTCAAAACCCTGCCACTTGTGTTCGATGATTTTCCAGACGAATCCCGAGCGAAATACGTTCCTCGTCATCTCGGCAAGATATCGGTTATCGGGAAGTTCACGAAGATCCGTATCGCATATTGGAACAGGCAGAAGTTCTTCGAGTGCACTTTTGCCTTTATTGGCAACTGCCCGCGCTTCTATCTGGTCAAAGGTTTCCATCCGGTTCATTCTGAACGACGTAGCGCAGGAACTTCAAGTGACCAGGCGCTGCCGGTTGATTTTCTGGCCACTGTCGTACTAATAATGTCGGTCCTGCCGATCACCAGGACTCAGGTGATCGTGAGCCAAACAGAAGAGGGAGAAAAAAATCCATGTCAGAAGCGCAATTCAAGGGGAATACGGGCGATCAACTAACGACGACGATTGGTGTGCACCTTGACACTATCGTTGCCCGAAATCCCGATCACCCTGCGCTGGTCATACCGCACCAGAATATTCGCTGGACCTATAGCGAATTTCAAACTGAGGTGAATCGTTTCGCGACCGGTCTTTTGGCGCTGGGAATTGAACCGGGCGACAGGGTTGGTATCTGGTCACCGAATCGCTATGAATGGGTCTTGACGCAATTCGCTACTGCGAAAATAGGCGCAATCATGGTCTGCATTAACCCGGCCTATCGGTTGTATGAGCTGGAATATTCCCTCAACAAGGTTGGTTGTAAGGCGATTGTTTCAGCACCGAGCTTCAAGACCAGTTACTACCTGAAAATGCTGGAAGAACTCGCTCCGGAACTGGCGCACTGTGAACCTGGCCAGCTGAAATCGGAAAAGCTGCCGCATCTGACGACTGTCATCCGCATGGGCGATGATTCCTCGACAGGTATGTTTAATTTCGCTGCGGTTAGCGGCATGGGTGGCGATGTCGAGTTCGCGAGGCTCGAACAACTGGCTGCCGAGCTAAAACCTGCTGATGCGATCAACATTCAATTCACGAGTGGCACCACCGGAATGCCCAAAGGTGCCACGCTTGATCATACGAATATCCTGAACAATGCCTACTACGCTGGTCAGAGTATGCATTTCTCCAAGGACGACATTCTCTGCATTCCGGTGCCGATGTACCATTGTTTTGGCATGGTCCTGGGTACGCTTGTCTGCGTTGCACACGGCGCTACGATGGTGCTTCCCTGTGAGGTGTTCGACCCCGAGCCGGTGCTTCAGGCTATTCAGGACGAAAACTGTACGGCACTGCATGGTGTGCCGACCATGTTCATCGCAGAGCTCGATCTTCCTCACTTCAGGGAGTTTGATGTGAGTTCGCTCCGAACCGGGATCATTGCTGGTTCAACCTGTCCCGTTGAGCTGATGAAGCGCCTTATCTCAGATATGGAGCTGACTGAAATTGTCATCGGTTACGGGCAGACCGAGTGTAGTCCGCTCAACTGTATGACAGCGATTGAGGATACGTTCGATCAACGGGTGACCACCGTTGGGCGACCCCACACCAACTGGGAAGTGAAGATCATCAGGGAGGATGGTTCCGTCGCCGAGTATGGGGAAACCGGCGAAGTTTGCTCCCGCGGTTATGGGGTCATGCTGGGCTACTGGGATGACGACGAAAAGACTGCGGATACGATCGACGCCGAG
Source organism: Gammaproteobacteria bacterium (assembly GCA_018656865.1). Classification (GTDB taxonomy): domain Bacteria; phylum Pseudomonadota; class Gammaproteobacteria; order Pseudomonadales; family Azotimanducaceae; genus UBA9659. The sequence continues at coordinate 22,417 of JABHYO010000161.1, forward strand.
GGGTGGCTCCACTCCGGTGATCTCGGAGAAATGAATGCCGATGGCTATGTCAAGATCACGGGTCGTATCAAGGATATGATTATTCGTGGTGGTGAGAACGTGTACCCCCGCGAGATAGAAGAATTCCTGTATACCCATCCGAATATTCAGGAAGTGCAGGTCTTTGGTCTACCTGATGAGAAGTATGGGGAACAGGTCGCTGCCTGGGTGCAGCTGAAGCAGGGCGCAGATCTGACTGAAGAACAGATCAGGGAACACTGTGCCGGGCAGATTACCCACTTCAAGATTCCCAAATACATCAAGATGGTGAGTGAATTTCCAATGACAGTGACGGGCAAGATGCAGAAATTCGTCATGCGCGATGAGTATGCAAAAGAGCTGGGTTTGTAGGTTCCGCGAAGTGATTCACGACCGAAGGATCTCACTACAAATCCAACGCTGCATACATGCTAAAATCTGCCTGGTGTCTGGATTGGTTAGTGGTCGTGGCGAGAATAAGCGTAGACAACAAGGACGTATTTCAGAGTAGCCTCGAACGCCGTATTGCCAAATATGACAAGAGTGAGGCCATCCGTCATTTCGCGAGGCACTATTTCTCACAGATCCCGTTGGCAGAAATTTGTACGAAAGACTGGAAATATGTAGAAGGCTCTCTTCTATCCAGTTGGGAATTTTTCAAGTCTTTCGGAGGTAAACAGCCTCGCTGCAGGGTTTTCAATCCGTCGAAAAAGAAGCATGGATACGAACACGGTCGATCGGTAATTGAGGTTGCCTGTGGTCATTTGCCGTTCCTGCTGCAATCCATCCGTATGGAACTGACTAACCATCATGTTGATCTGAAGGATGTTCAGCAATGTCTGCTTAATGTCGTTCGCGACAACGATAAAATTGTTCTCAATCAGGAAGATCAACCCAATGAGACGCTGATTCGTCTGGAGGTCGACAGGCTTAGCGATCCCACGGCGTTGCAGAAAGATATCAGGGAAGTGATTCGGCTGGTCGGCCGAGCCAATGAGGATTTTTCACCCATGCGCAGACAGTTGCTGTTGTGGGGTGATGAGTTGGGGTCAGGTACCGGCCGTCGGACGAAAGATCAACAGGCATCCTACGAATGTCTTCAGTGGCTCTACGCCAACAACTTCACTTTTCTTGGCTATGAGGAATTCACGTTCAACGGGAAGGCGGGCTACGAACTGGTGCCGGGGTCAACGCTTGGTCTGGTGCGCAGGAACTGCTATGCGAGCAATCGACCGCTGGAGAAACCCGAGGGATTACTGGCATTTTCAAGGTCACCGTTGAAGAGTCGGGTCCATAGACCGGCCTATTTCGATGAGATCACCATTGCGCTTTCTGACAAGAAGAAAGGAAAACGTGCCTGCCGGTTCATCGGGCTCTTCACGTCCAGTGTTTTCAACCAGAACCCGGCGGAGATTCCCGTCGTTCAGGGAAAAATTGCCTACATATTCGATCAAATGGGCTTGTCTTCTGAGAGCCACAAGGGGCGTGAACTAGCCAGGATTGTTGAAATCCTTCCGCGGGAGGAATTGTTTCAGGCTGAAACTGAAGAACTTCGTTCCATGGTGGAGCGAATTTATTCACTACAGGAACGGAGAATCGTTCGAGTTATTGTGCGGCAGGACAAAAGCGGTCACTTCGTCAACTGCCTGGTCTACGTGCCGAGGGATACCTATGACACGGCGCTAAGACTCAAAATCCAGGATCTCCTCTCCAGGCGTTTTGATGCTGCATCGATCGACTTTTCCACCTTTTTCTCAGAGTCTGCCCTGATTCGTATTCATTTCGTTCTAAAGGTTAACGAAGGAACACAGGTCAGTTTTGACAGTGATGAATTGGAACAGACCATTGCCGGATACACTCGGTCATGGGAAGACGATCTTCGCTCGGTGCTGATTACCCAGCAGGGTAGTGAACAGGGTGAAGTCACCTTCGATGAGGTAAAGAATCTGTTTCCCCCTGGTTATAAGCACGACTACTGGCCAGCGACCGCCTATGGCGATATCGAATTCATACTCGGACTTTCTGAGCAGCATCCCCTTGATGTCTGCTTGTACCAGTGGATGGTAGGTTCTCAGCCGGAGGTCCGATTCAAAGTGTTCCATCTGGGGGATGCGCTACCTCTATCCGATGTGATGCCTATTCTCGAAAACCTGGGAGCGAGAACAAGGGAGGAGCATCCCTATGAGATGAGGATGAACGGCAAACGAATCTGGATACACGATTTTGTGCTGGATCTGTCCTTTGACAGTCTCGAACGAGCAAGGGAACTCAGACAGAATTTTGAAGATGCATTTCTCCAGACCTGGGCGGGAGACAAGGAGAACGACACCTTTAACCGCCTGGTGACGTCGGCAAACATGAAGGCTCGACAAATCTGGGTTATCCGAGCGCTCGGTCACTATTTAAGTCAGCTGCAAAGGGGTACAAGGCAGGGCTATATCGCCGATTGTATTCGACGTCACAGTGACATCACCCGGGATTTTTTCTCGTTGTTCGAACTCAGGTTTGATCCGGATCAGGATAGGAGGTCCGCCGATAGACAGTCAGCGCGTCTTGAAAAATCTATCCTCAATCGGATCGAGCAGGTTGAGAATCTCGACGATGACAGAATACTGCGCAGCTATCTTGAATTGATTCTTGCCGCACAGCGCACCAATTACTATCAGATGGATGAAACGGGCAAAGACAAGGAATATCTATCCATCAAGTTTCTGCCGAAACAGCTTTCTGTGGCGCCAAAGCCTAAACCCCTGTTTGAGGTGTTCGTTTATTCCTGTTGGATGGAAGGGGTTCATTTACGCGGAGGTAAGATCGCCAGGGGAGGGCTCAGATGGTCAGACAGATCGGAAGATTATAGAACCGAGGTTCTGGGCCTCGTTAAGGCGCAACAGGTCAAGAATTCAGTCATTGTTCCTCTTGGTGCGAAGGGAGGTTTTCTACCCAGGCGGCCAATGGGAAATGCTACGCGTGATGAAGTCATGGCAGAGGGCATCCGCTGTTACCGTACATTTATTAGCGGTTTACTTGATGTTACTGACAACCTTGTCAAAGGCAGGGTTGTTGCACCTGATCGAGTAGTCCGTCACGACGCTGATGATTCCTACCTGGTTGTTGCGGCGGACAAGGGCACCGCTACTTTTTCGGACATTGCCAATGATCTGGCGGAGGAGTACGGCTTCTGGTTGGGGGATGCCTTTGCCTCAGGAGGCAGCAATGGCTATGACCATAAGCAGATGGGCATAACAGCTCGTGGCGCGTGGAAGTCAGTCCAGCAGCATTTTCGGGACATTGGTATTAACGATCAGAAGGATGATTTTTCGGTCGTTGGCATTGGTGATATGTCTGGAGACGTGTTCGGAAATGGCATGCTGCAGTCAAAGCACATCAGGTTGGTGGCAGCCTTCAATCATTTGGACATCTTTGTTGACCCTGAGCCAAATGCCGAACGGAGTTACAAAGAACGAGCGCGGATCTACGAATTACCGCGATCGACCTGGCAGGACTATGACCGCAAACTGATATCAAAGGGCGGTGGCGTATATTCGCGTTCGGCGAAGTCGATTCCGGTATCGGCGGAAATGAAAAAGCGTTTCGATATTACGGAAAACAAGGTCACGCCCGCAAAGCTCATCAACTATCTTCTGAAAGCCAGAGTTGATCTCCTGTGGAACGGCGGCATCGGTACCTACGTAAAGGGTCGATTCGAATCGGATCAGGATGTCGGCGACAAGGCCAACGATGCCATTCGAGTCGATGGAGAGGAAGTTCGAAGCAGGGTGGTTGGAGAAGGAGGCAATCTCGGTTTGACACAGCTGGGACGAATTGAGTTCAACCTGAGCGGGGGAGTCTGTTTTACCGACTTCATAGACAATGCCGGTGGTGTTAACTGTTCCGATGCCGAAGTGAATATCAAGATTCTGCTGAATCAGCTTGTGGAGCAGGGGAAGCTTAGTCCAAAAGGACGCAACGATTTGTGTTTTCAGATGACAGATGCAGTTGCGGAAATCGTGCTTGAAAACAATGTTCGTCAGGCACAGGCAATCAATCTGATGCAGCATCAGTCTGCACGGCGCAACCTGGAATACGTGCGCGTGCTTCAGGCGCTTGACGACGCGGGTTATCTGGATCGTGAATTGGAATATTTGCCTGGCGATGATGAGATCCAGGAGCGGGTCACACGGAACCAGGCGTTGACTGCACCTGAACTAAGTACCCTGACCAGCCACGTGAAGGGTGCCATCAAGGAACGCCTGGCGCAGATGCCTCTCGATGACCCTTATCTGATGGGTGAGATGTACACGGCTTTTCCTCAACCCCTCGTGCAGAAGTACCGGCATGAGTTGGGGAGGCATCAGCTTCGAAAGGAAATTATCGCGACGCAAATCGCCAACAACATGATCAATAACATGGGCATGAGTTTCGTCCATCGGATTGCGGAAACGACCGGCGCCTCGACAGGCGATGTCGCCCTGGCTTATCTCTGTGCCAGGGACAGTTTCGGGATGGAGTCCAGACTGGCAGAGATCCGTGCGCTGGATGAAGTGGTTGATCCACTGGTTCAGAAAGAACTTACTATGGACGTTATACGGCTGGTACGGCGAGCAACAAGATGGTTTATCAGGTACCGGCGGGAATCCCTCGACCTCAGCGCTGACGTGCCCGTATTCCAGAAGGCGCTCGTTGTACTGACCAGGAAATGGGAAACCATCGTCTGCGGCGATGCACGTACTCAGTGGCAAAATTCCAGAAATAGACTGATCGACAGCGGAGTGCCCGAATCCCTGGCCGAGTTTGTAGCGGCTACTCATCATCTGTACTCGCTTCTGGGGATTGTTGAGATTTCGAGCAAGACCGGTGAGAGCACCCGAAAAGTTGGCAATATGTTATTCAATGTCAGCGAACAGTTGCATCTCAGTTGGTTCAGCAAGCAGATGCATGACTACGAGGCCAGGTCGCATTGGGAAGCCCTGGCAAGGGAATCGCTCCAGGACGATCTCAATACCCAGCAGGTGGCGATAACGCTGGGCATTATCAGTGAAGGCAGCGGTAAAAAGGGTGCGGCTGTTGATATGGTCAATCGATGGATGAAAAAGCACGGTGATCTGGTGCAGCGCTGGCTCGACATGCAGTCCGAGATTCGTAGCGCCAAGACTGGCGATCTATCACTTTATACCGTTGCTATTCGTGAGCTGACGGACCTTTCTCAATCCAGCAGCAAACGATCGATGATCGCGTCTTCCGAAGCAGATTAGTGTGTGGGCTGACTGGTTGGGCTTTTTACGGTCGGCGATTTAGCGGTCCGGCATGACAGTATAGCTGCTGATTTTTCCATCCTTGAGTTCCACCCACCCGAAGAAAGATTTTGCATCACCCGTAGGACCGACGACACGTGCGCGAAATGCACCGGACTGACCATCTGTAATTACCTGACCTACCTTGTGTTCAATACCCTCGACCTGCATCTCTCCGATCCGTTTTGTCAGGAATTCCAGAACCGCCGCTCGGCCATCCAATCTGTCGACGGTGCTCCGGTCATGTCCGTCGTGCTCCCAGACCTGCGTGTGTACCCACGCCACGTTCTCGTGCATGGCTTCGACAGCGAGGTTCGCATCGGCGCCGTCGATACCTGCAAAGTAAGTATGCTGCAAGAGATTGAATAGGTCATCGCGCGTCATCATATTGGTGGTTCTCCAGATCGTTTGCCCGGGCCAGCTTAACTGATACTTGCCTGTGGTAGTATCCTGGGCATGCGCATCGAACCAGGCTCCCTGAAATCGTTTGCCTCTGCTGTACTTGGACGTCTGGGCGCACCCCATCCCATTGCCGTCCAAGTGGCGGACTCTCTAATCTGTGCGGATGAAGCAGGCTATAACACCCACGGTCTGAACCTGTTGCCAATCTACGCCGCTATGATCAATGACGGCGCAATCAATCCAGCCGGCGAAGCGATTGCCGAACAAATTACTCCCAGCATCTGTCGCTACGATGGTCGCGCAGCTTTCGGGCAGGTGACGGGAACGGCTGCAACTCGCGCAGGAATCGATATGGCCCTGGAGCATGGCCTGGCGGTGGTCGCAGTGAGAGACGGATCTCACCTGGGTCGACTGGGGGAATATGCCGAAATGGCGACGTCCTCTCGGTTGATATTTATGGCTTTCACCAATACCGGCGGAGGCGCAAAAAATGTCGCACCGCATGGCGGCCACGAACGAAAGCTCTCGACTAATCCCATTGCCTTCGGTATTCCAACCTTCGATGCGCTGCCTTTTGATCTGATTTTAGATTTCGCCACCAGTCAGATTTCCGGGTCTGTCATTCGTGAATATGACCGGACATCCAGACCACTGCACTCGGAATGGAGCACGACCGCAACCGGTGAACCCGTGGAAAGTGCGAAATCCTTCATGGACGGTATAGGCGCTCTACTGCCACTTGGGGGTCGCGTTACTGGACATAAAGGATTCGGGCTCGCCCTGGTCGCTGAATTGCTGGGAGGACTCGCCGGTGGTTCTATGGTTGGTGGGCATGATCCGGAATGGTTTAGCAATGCGGCGCTGTTTTTCATGCTGGACCCTGATCGGTTCCTGAATCTCTCCGACTTCGAAGTACAGGTGGCTGCCCTTGCGGATCATCTGAGAAGCGA
>JABHYO010000102.1 GCA_018656865.1 Gammaproteobacteria bacterium
CTCGGGCATAGTTTGGCGTCCGTTGTACCTGTTGTGATCCCAGCGAGGAAGACTCGATGATTGTGGCGATTCCCGGCTCGGCCTTCCGGGTCTGCACTGCCATGTCATTCATCAGGTCATCAAGGGCGGCAATTAAAAGATCGTCCTTGCCGCCGTAGAGATTGTAGAGGGTCGCCGGTGCTACACCAGCCTGTTTTGCCAACCCTCTGATCGTCAGGCCGTCATAACCAGAATCGTTCAAGATCTCGCGCGTTGCCGCCAGTATCGTCCGCCGTCTTTCCAACTGCCTGGCCGATTGATAGTTACCTCTTGCCACAATTCCACAATCTGATAGTTGACCTTTGCACTATAGCATCTGCAGATTTTGACCGGTGTCGAGTGGGGGGGTGATTGTTAGTGCCATTTCGGCAGCTTCTTCCGGGTAGTAACAATTATCAAAGTTATGAATGGCCCCATAATTCTCGCAATAATGGAACGGGTTGTAGTCTGCCTTGTTTCCAAGGTGTATCTTGTGGGGGCTGGGTATACCGGCCTTGCTGTGCGGGGCTATGCGCCTGAGCGATAATTGACTCAGGCGATGAAACGTGTTTCAATTACTAACACTTTCCACCTGACTACCGTGTGAGTCGATTAGGTATCCCCTCCTTACGGTCGATTCAGTCTCCGCGATAGGTCAGGTGGGAAGAATTTCTAGCTAGTTCGTGTCCGAGAAATCGATACCGCGGTGCTAGTTTCCTGATAATCTGCTGATTTCTAAACTAACAATATTGGGCAGTCGCGCCCAATACCCACGAAAACTGCATTTTTTGGACGGAAACTAGCTAGCGCTCCGGGAAAATACCCATTGATTCGCGATCGTAGCTGTCCGAGGTAATGCCCTCATCCCTCAGTTTGTATTTCTGAATCCGTTGCGTGGGAGTTCTTGGCAGCTCTTCTTTGAGCCTTAGGAATCTTGGGACGGCGTGTCTTGGAACGGTCTTGCAAAGATTCGTAAACAATTCCGCCGCATCGAATGCCACCGGATCTTCCAGGACCACGGCGATCATGACTTCGTCATCGGTATCACCGATCTCGGATGGGACCGCATAAGCTGCACATTCAGCGATGCCGGGTTCCGCCAGTACTGACTCCTCCAGCATGATTGATGAAATATTCTCACCACGTCTTCTGATTGAATCCTTGATACGGTCCTTAAAGATGAAGTAGCCATCTTCGTCGATGAGTCCGGCATCTCCCGAGTGAAACCAGAGATTGCGCCATGCCTGGACCGTCGCCTCCGGGCGGTCCCAGTAGCCCTGGAAGATTGTATCTGGCTTCCGGGGTCGCCAGACGGCTTCCCCAATCTCATTGGCAGGGAGAGGGTTGTCAAACTCGTCGACAATCTGCAGTTCCAGCTGCTTGGTAGGTAGCCCCATAGTGCCAGTTTTGGGAGGTCCGGAACCAAGCCCGCTTCCGAGACCAATCTCTGTGGAACCGTACGTCTCATAGAGCTGTACACCGAACCTTTCCTTCCATTCAGGAATCAATTCACGCGGCGCGCTGGCGCCGAAAGCACGCCTCAGCCGGTGGTTTCTATCGTCCGGTGAAGCGTCCTGGCGAGCAAGGAGAGCGATCACGACACCGAAATAGCCCATCCATGTTGCACCGGTACTGCGGATGTCCTGCCAAAATTCAGACGCACTGAAAGACGGGCGCAAAACAACGGGTGTGCCAGTCCAGATTGCCGTTGTGGTGCAGGCGGACCGTCCCATCTGGTGAAACAGGGGGAACATGGAGTAGCAGACATCGTCATCATCGAGAGCCAGCCCCTCAACAAACGGCATGATGTAGTTGATTGAACTCCGGTTGTTATGGATGACTCCCTTTGCTGCGCCGGTTGTGCCAGAGGTGTACATCAAATAGGTCGTATCTTTCGCATCGGTTGTGACGAGTTGCCCGGCTTTACTCGAAAGAGCGTCACTGAACGCATGTATTTGGAAAGAACTGGCGGCATCGAAGTCTCCGGCAACGATGATGTGTTTCAGATTGTGAAGATTCAAACCTTGCAGGCGAGGCACCCAGTCCGCGGCAATCACCAGCACTTCGGCACCGGCGTCGTTGATGATGTGTTCGAGAAACAGGCCACGGTATTCGTTGTTGACGGGAACGTCTATGGCCCCGCACCACAGGATGCCATGCCAGGCTGCAAGGTAATCGGGCGTTGATGGCAGCATCGTCGCGACACGGTCACCCTTCGATACGCCAAGTTGCTGAAGGTAACCCGCGACGCTTTGTGCCCGGATGATCAGATCTGCCCAGGTGAGATCCTCTGCCATCGCAATGATGGCTGTTTCGTCGGTAAATCGTTCTGCCCGGTCAAGCAAGAGTGACGTCAGAACCCAGTCACCGGAATAGAGGCGTTTGCTCGTCATCTGAGTTCAGGAATGGGACGTGTTTCAGGGAAATAGTGTTCATCAATATAGCTTTCACGGCTCAAGATCGTCAAGTTGATAGATCGGAGCGATGGTTGCGCGAGTGCTTCGGAAATTTTTTACTGGAATCCTCGGCTCGTCTTGAGCGCAGCAGCAGAACCGGTTTCTGAAATGTACTCTCAGTTAGAAAATAGGATACGGGCTTTTCTAGCCCGTATCACTTTGCTATAACTACATGAAACACGTTTCATGTTAGCTTGGAGAGAGACTAATGAGTGAAGCAAGATCCCATAGCGATGTCGAAAAGGCACGCGAACTGATCGAAAATTACGACATATTCGGCTTTGAGCAGGAGTGGCGTAAGAATCCCTACCCCTTTTATGAAGCAACACGCAAAATCGGACCTATTGTCAAAGAACCCCGATATGGCGTCTATGTTGCAACTCGTTATCGAGACATCCTGGACATAGAGCGTCGTAGTCAGGATTTTTCAGCCGCAGTGGCTTCCATCGGTCCGTTTTCTGTAGGACAGATGCCGGAACGGGAAGACGAGGTCAAATGTCCCTTCGGGCAGGCAGACCTGGACCCGCAACTGACTGAGTGGCGGGATCATACAAACCTTAGTCTAATTCCTGTTTTGACTCTGGACCCGCCTGAGCACACCAGGTTTCGGGATCTAATCAACAAGCTGTTTACACCAAAGCGTAAGGATCAACTGCTACCGAGACTGCGGTTTTTTGCCCATGAGCTGGTCGATGCGTTTATTGATCGTGGTGAAACGGAGTGGGTTGCAGGTTACGCCTCACCCTACACCTACTACACCATGAACGAGACCATGGATATTCCAAGGGCACCGGATAAAGACATGGCCCGGCGTTTCAAAGAAGGGGAGATGGGTCGTCGTGGCGGCGGCAGGGCGCTTGTCGATGGTAGTGTCACTAGAGACGCAGACCCTCAAGCAGATCCCACGATGCTAAGCCTCGATCAATTTGCCAATCTGCTGAGGGAGCGTCGTGCGAATCCGACCGATGATGTGCTGAGTGAGATTGCGACGGCAAAATTTGAGAACGATGAGTATCCCGATATTGAAGAACTAAAAGGGATTGCTAGTGTTATGTATGGGGCAGGGCAGGGTACGACGATGCACTGGATTGGTACGATCATGTACTACCTTGCTCAAGATCAGGAAGCGCAGGATCGGTTGCGGGAAAATCCGGATCTTATCCAACCCTACGTTGAAGAGGTTCTTCGATATGACCCGCCGGTGCAGGGCCTGTTTCGATACGCGCGACACGATACCGAGGTTGGTGATGTGCGCATACCGGCTGGTGCGGTCATCTGGATGAACTATGCAGCAGGTAACCGGGATCCTGAAGAATTCGACAATCCTCTTGAGATGTGTCCGGAGCGGGGGAATGCGTACAAGGGAATCTCCTTCGGAGCAGGGAGGCATTTTTGCCCGGGGCAGCCGCTGGCAAAACTGGAGGCAAAAACTTCTTTCGAAGAAGTGCTGAAGAGAATGAAAAACATCCGTCTTAAATACCCGGCCGACAGCGTTGAGTACCCGGAATGGTTTGTTGTCCGTGGCCCGAACTCGCTTTGGATTGAATTCGATAAGATCGAATAGGTCTTGATATCGGGTAGGTGATATTTTGCGTAACTATTGAATCGAACGATCCGATGAAACCAACAACTCCAGCCCAGCAGGAAAGACGTGATCGTATTCTGGTGACGACTCGTGAATTATTGGCGAAGCGTGGCTATGAGGGCATCAATATGAGAAGTCTTGCGGAAGCGTCAGGAGTTGCGACGACAACACTTTACAACCTCTACCAGAGCAAAGACGAACTGATACTCGCCGCGATGGACGATCTTCTGTTTTCGTTGCGTCCGGAACCCGGCCCCGAGGACCTTGAGGTGCTGGATAGATATCTGCTTGGTGTCAAAATGACGTCAAAGCAGCTCA
>JABHYO010000106.1 GCA_018656865.1 Gammaproteobacteria bacterium
GTTCAAACTGTGCAGCAGCAGGAGAAGCGGCATCGAAGATTGCTGGTGTCAGTAAGGTGCTCGTTGCAGACAATGCTGCATACGACCACGGGATTGCTGAAAACATTGGTGCTCTGATAGCGGATATCGGTGGCAACTACTCTCATATCGTGACCGCAACGACGACATCGGGTAAGAACTTTATGCCACGCGCTGCCGCATTGCTTGATGTGGCGCAGATTTCGGATATCTCCGGGGTTGTCAGTGAGGACACTTTTGAGCGTCCGATCTACGCCGGCAATGCGATTGCCACAGTACAGTCCAGCGATGCCATCAAGGTAATTACCGTACGAGGCACCGCCTTTGATGGGGTTGCGGCAGAAGGTGGCAGTGCAACAGTTGAGAACATAGACAATGTTCAGGACGCAGGCCTCACAAGTTGGGAAAAGGAAGAGATTGCCAAACTTGAGCGACCGGAACTGACAGCCGCACCGGTTGTTGTATCTGGAGGCCGAGGTATGCAGAACGGTGAAAACTTCGCATTACTGGAGTCGGTTGCGGACAAACTAGGCGCCGCTATTGGCGCCTCTCGTGCGGCCGTTGATGCCGGGTTTGTACCTAATGATCTGCAGGTCGGTCAAACGGGTAAGATTGTTGCCCCGGATCTCTATATTGCGGTTGGTATCAGTGGTGCCATTCAGCACCTGGCTGGAATGAAGGACTCCAAAGTCATTGTTGCGATCAACAAAGACGAGGATGCGCCGATATTCCAGGTAGCGGATTATGGACTGGTTGCTGATCTGTTTAAGGCAGTGCCTGAGTTTGACGCGCTTCTCGAGGGCTAACGCCCTCTTGTTGGACGTCTACTGGTCGGCTTTACCCGCTGACCGGTTCAGGTCCCAGTTAGATTGGGCCAAGTAACGCTGAAGGCTCTCTGCACGAACAAAGCCCCGATTTAGTCGGGGCTTTTTTGTGGTCGAAGAATAATGACCTTTCCTCTGACCTATTTGAAGACTTACAGCGAGGCAAGCCACTCGTCGTCAGATTCCTCGCTGATATTCTCGAACAGCGGTGTCGACAGATAGCGTTCACCCGTATCAGGCAGCATGACGCAGAAGGTGCTGTTATCAGGTGCCGACTCTGCGACTGTCAGTGCGGCTGTCAGCGTTGCTCCAGAAGAAATCCCGACAAAAATACCTTCCTCTCGTGCCAGCCGGTGGGCGTTGGCGATTGCCGCATCGTCATTGATCTGCACGACCTTGTCTGCGACATCCTTGTTCAGTACGGCAGGTAGAAAATCCGGAGTCCAGCCCTGAATTTTGTGCGGTGACCAATCATTGCCGGAGAGCATTGCCGCGCCTTCAGGTTCCGCCGCGATAATCTGCGTTTCAGGGCGAGCAAACTTGATGACCTGACCGGCACCGGTCAGCGTGCCACCTGTGCCCCAGCCAGAAACGAAGTAGTCTAGATCCCTGCCGGCGAAATCGCGCAAGATTTCCGGTCCGGTGGTGTTCCTGTGGTAGGCGGGGTTTGCTTCATTCTCAAATTGGCTTGCCAGAAACCAGCCATGTTGTGCAGCCAGTTCCTCGGCACGGCGCACCATACCGCTGCCGCGCTCGGCAGCAGGTGTCAGGATGACTTTAGCGCCGAGTGCCTTCATGATCTTGCGTCGCTCGATCGAGAAGGATTCGGCCATCGTCGCAACAAATGAATATCCCCTGGCAGCACAGACCATCGCCAGCGCAATGCCGGTGTTACCTGAGGTGGCCTCGATGACCGTTTGACCCGGTTGAAGCGCTCCACGTCGTTCCGCGTCGTCTATGATGGCAATGGCCAGACGGTCTTTCACCGAAGCCAGCGGATTGAACGCTTCGACCTTGACGTAAATATTCTGATTATCAGGACCGATACGGTTCAATTTTACAACCGGTGTATTACCGATAGTGTCTAGAATGCTGTCATAAATCATAGGGCCTCCGGGATTATTATTGTGAGGAAAAGCGACCGGCAGTGTACCAGTTCACGTCTCGCGCGGTTTTCTCGACCTGGTCGGCAACATTGAGGATGAGGGCAAATAGCGCCATACGAATCACAACGCCGTTGTCCGTCTGTCTAAATATTGCGAGGTTGGGGTTTTCATTGAGGTCGTCATCCAGTTCTCTGGCGTCGCCCCGGCTGTCCCGGGGCAGGGGATGCATGATGACAGTGTTGGGTTCACAGTTCTCTGTGTAGATCGTCTGATTCAGGCGGAACAACCCCTTATACTTGTCAGCTTCCTCTTTTGAAGGAAACCGTTCTTCCTGCGTCCTGGTGACATAGAGAATATCTGCATGAGCAATCCCGCTCTGAAGCTGCGCCGATTCGAGGCACTCGTGTCCGTGACTCTTCATTTCGTCCAGATAGATCGAAGGTAACTTGAGTTCCGGTGGGCTCACCAGTGAGAAGTGGATGTCATCGTAGAGACACAGCAACCGACATAGACTGTGTACTGCCCGACCGTAGCGAAGATCGCCGATTAGTGCGATTCTGAGACCATCAACCTGTTTCCCCCGTCCCTCCATTTCTTTCTTGATGGTGTAGAGATCGAGCAGGGCCTGGCTTGGGTGCTCATTAGAGCCATCGCCACCGTTTATGACAGGTACCCGACTGGCGGTGGCGAATTCATCGACCGATCCTTCGACCTGATGACGCATGACAATGGCATCGCTGTAGCCTGACAGAACCCGCGCCGTATCGTAAAACGACTCCCCTTTAACGATAGAGGAAGCCTTGACCTCGGAGGTTTCCCGGACTTCTCCACCCAACAGGTTCCAGGCACACCCGAAACTGACCCGGGTGCGAGTACTGGGTTCAAAAAACATATTGCCGAGAATGGCGCCTTCGAGAACTCGAGTGACCCTTTCCCGGTTGGCGTAAGGGATCATCTGATCAGCGACATTGAACACTGTCTCGATATCAGCTCGCTTGAACTGTGAGACAGAGAGTATGTGTGAACCGATGAAATTCATGCAGGAGGAATTGTACCTAAAATTTTCCTCAGGTGGATTGATAAGCTTGGGAAATTAGATTCCGAATCCAGATATTTGCCTGGTCTCGGTCGGTGCTCTCGTGCCAGTAAAGATGAGATTCCAGGTGAGGGACCTCGAAGGGCAGTTCCAGATAGCGAATAGAGACTGTGTTCTCCAGAAATTCCGCGAAGATTTTCGGTACTGTCAGCGCGAAGTCTGTGGTCGCAACCAATTGTGGCGTGGAGAGGTAGTGCTGTGTTCTCAACGCAACATCCCGTTTCTTGCCCATTTTTCCCAGTGCCAGGTCTACGTGCCCGAGGCCACCCCGTCTAGATGTGATGTGAATGTGCTGTAGAGACAGGTAGGCATCTACGTCGAGCTTGTCGCCAACGGTGTCGTTGTTTTCGTTAACGACACAGACATAGGGATGGGAATACAGGGGTAGCTGTTTGACCTGTGGGTCCGGAGTCAGCGGGATATCAATGGCCAGATCCAGGTTGCCGGAAGCAAGTTCGATATTGAGGTCTCGTCGATGGACCTGGTAGCAGTCGATGGAAACCATCGGCGCTTCTTTCCTAACTTGTTTGAACAACCGCGGCAGAAGGATTGCCTGGCTGAGGTCTGTCATGCTGACTCTAAAGCGTTTGTCGGAGACTGCTGGGTCGAACGACTCACTTTCCTGTACGCTGGACCTGATAAGGCCCAGAGCTTGGCGAACCGAACCAATAATATTCTGTGCAACCGGGGTCGGTACCATACCCTCCGCAGTACGCACGAAAAGCGGGTCATCGAACAGGTTTCGGAGTCTCGACAGAGAATTGGAAACGGCTGGTTGGGTAATGCCGATAATCTCACCTGCTCGAGTCAGGTTTCCTTCAGTATAGATTGCGTCAAATACGACGAACAGGTTGAGGTCTATATCGCTGAGTTTCATGAAGCAAATCGCATCATCATATTGAATTAGGCTAATTAATGTTGATAAGTAGTAGTTATAGTATGCCGGTTTGGTTCAAGATTGAAAAGACGATTCAGGGTAGAATTAGTCAGCCGAGATAAAGTGACGATAGCATCCCTAAATCCGGTGCATGTGTGAATAAACGAATAAATAACATAAAGTTAAGTCCACAAGCTAAAGTAAAGTATGGAAATGACTGAGGCGGTCCCAAACCAGATGTTGCCCTTCGGCTTTGCCCAGCGGCATGGGGTTGTGCTGGTGTCGGGAAATGCGGACGCGGAGCTCCTCTATCACCAGGGCCTGTCTTTAGGGGTTCTTGCGGAAGTCCGCCGTGTAGCGGGGGTCGATCTGCAAACAAGGCAAGTTGACAGGGCCACCTTTGACAAGGTGCTCTCGGATGCCTACCAGAACGATTCCGAAGCAGCCATGCAGATGATTGAGGATCTTGGGGAGGAGGTAGACCTTTCCAGCCTTGTCGATTCTATACCGGAGACCGGCGATCTGCTGGAACAGGATGACGACGCCCCGATTATCCGTCTTATCAACAGCCTACTGACTGAAGCGGTGAAGGTTGGTGCCTCGGATATCCATGTAGAGACCTATGAATCACGGCTGGTGATTCGGTTTCGGGTCGATGGCGTCTTAAGGGAGATAGTCAGCCCCAGGCGAGCACTGGCGCCGCTTCTCGTTTCCCGCATCAAGGTTATGGCCAAGCTCGATATCGCTGAGAAACGCCTGCCACAGGATGGCCGAATTTCACTCAGAGTTGGTGGTAAGGAAGTGGATGTCAGGGTTTCGACAATCCCCGCCAGTAACGGCGAGCGAGTGGTAATGCGTCTTCTCGACAAACAGGAGGGCAGGCGAGACCTGACACATCTGGGTATGAATACCAGAGATATGGGTACAATGAGCGGGTTGGTGCAGAAGCCCCACGGTATCCTGCTGGTGACGGGTCCGACGGGTTCGGGGAAGTCAACGACGCTATACGCCTGCCTGGATCAATTGAATGACAAGTCGAGGAATATCCTGACCGTTGAGGATCCCATCGAATACGATATTGAAGGTATTGGCCAAACCCAGGTCAATACCAAGGCGGATATGACGTTCGCCAAAGGCCTCAGAGCCATTTTGCGGCAGGATCCCGATGTTGTGATGGTCGGTGAGATCAGGGATTTCGAAACGGCAGATATATCCGTTCAAGCAAGTCTCACGGGGCATCTTGTACTGTCGACCATCCACACCAATACGGCAATCGGGGCGGTCACCCGACTTGCCAACATGGGCGTGCAACCCTACCTCCTATCCAATTCTTTGATCGGCCTGGTCGCACAGAGACTTGTTAGAGTCCTGTGCCCAGAATGTCGTGTTGAAGCCACTGCGGACCAATATGAATGTGAATTTCTTAAAGTGGATCTATCAGCAGCACCGCTCCTTTATAGGCCCACCGGTTGCGAGGCCTGTTCAAACGAGGGTTATCGCGGTCGAATGGGTATCTATGAGGTCGTCTCCATCGACGAAGAGCTGAGACGCATGATTCACAGCGGTGTCTCCGAACTTGATATGGAAGCTCACTCAAGGCACTTCACCAGTGGTATTCGCGATGATGGCAGAACCCGGGTTCTGGAAGGCGCTACAACGATTGATGAAGTGCTACGTGTGACCATGGAAGACTAATCCTTGGCGGCATTTGAATACCAGGCATTGAATGGGCAGGGTCGAGAAGAGAAAGGCGTCCTCGAGGCCGATAGCGTTCGTCAGGTTCGTCAGCTCCTGCGAGAGAAGGGGTTGACACCCCTTGGTGTCAATCCGACACGGCAAAAAGAAGGTGGAAAGAAAGCGGGGGTCCTGACAAACCTGTTTAAGCCTTCATTGTCAGTCAATGAGCGCGCGCTCATCACCAGGCAGCTGGCGACACTGATTGGCGCCGCCTTGCCCGTGGAAGAGGCGCTAATGGCAGTTTCCCGGCAGAGTGAAAAACCTTCGACCCAAAGTATGATGCTGACAGTCAGGTCAAAGGTAATGGAAGGTTTTTCTCTGGCAAATTCACTCGGGGAGTACCCCAGAGCGTTCCCTTCACTGCATCGGGCGACGGTTGCCGCGGGCGAGTCAGCCGGACATCTCGACCTGGTGTTGAACAGGTTGGCGGACTTTACTGAATCACAGCAGGAGTCTGCCGCGAAAATAACGCAGGCGCTGATTTATCCCGTTATCTTGCTGGTGCTGACTGTTTTTATTCTGTCTGGACTCCTGGGATATGTGGTACCCGATATCGTCAAGGTTTTTGCAGACTCGGAGCAGGAACTGCCGATGCTGACCACGGTGGTAATTAGCGCCAGCGATTTCGTCGTCGATTACGGCCTGGTTGTTTTTGTTTTCATCATAGCGGTTATCGCCGGAGTGCAGCGATTACTGAAGGTTCCATCTATTCGACTAAGTTGGGATCGTCAGGTTTTGGCACTGCCCATTTTTGGCAAGCTCTCGCGGGGTACGAATACTGCCCAGTTCGCGAGTACCCTAAGTATTTTGTCGTCCAGCGGTGTGCCTCTGGTTGATGCGCTGAGGATCGCCGGGGAGGTTTTGTCCAACACCTGGTTGCGTAAACAGGTCATTGAAGCGACGGTCAAGGTTAGCGAAGGCAGTAGCCTATCGTCGGCACTGGAGCGGAGCGGTCAGTTCCCGCCCATGATGCTGCACATGATAGCGAGTGGTGAATCCAGTGGAGAACTTGACGACATGCTCTTCCGGGTTGCAAAACACCAGCAACAGGACGCGGATCTGCTTATGAGCATACTGCTCAGCCTGTTCGGGCCGATGATGTTAATCGTCCTGGGGGGCGCTGTTTTCGTTATCGTCATGGCCATACTCATGCCTATTATCAGTCTCAATCAGTTGGTGGTTTAGGATGCTCATCGCTAAATCAAGTAAGATAATGCGGGCTCCAGGGCAACAGGATATGAAATGAGAGTGGCGAATCAGGGATTTACACTGATTGAAATTATGGTGGTGGTCGTGATCCTTGGGATTCTGAGTGCACTGATTGTGCCGAATATGATGGCTCGACCTGATGAGGCGAGAGTCACGGCGGCCAGACTCGCTGTCCAGGAGATCGGTAAGGCGCTGGAGTTCTATCGTCTCGATAACGGATTTTATCCCAGCACTGACCAGGGGATAGAAGCGCTGGTCAGCGAACCTTCCGGATTCCCCGAGCCAAGAAATTGGAGTCCTGAGGGATATCTCAAGAATGTACCGGAAGATCCCTGGGGAGAACCCTATCTCTACTTCAATGAGGACCGCACTGTAGATGTCTACTCCTTCGGTGCGGACAGGCAGGAAGGCGGAGAAAGCGTGGATGCAGACATTCGATTGTCTGAACTCTAGTTCGAGTCAAGGAATCGCAGGTCACAATCGCGGCGGTTTCACGCTGGTTGAAATACTGGTCGTTCTTCTGATCGTTACCATTCTCGTTGGTGTCTCCGTACCTCGTCTGCCAGCCATGGTCGGTGATGCAGATATCGATGTAGAGGTGCGTCGACTTGAGCTTCTTTTCAATATGGCTCGCAATGAGGCCATGCTCGACTCTATGGAATTCGGTTTCAGGCGCACCCAATCGGGGTACGAGTTCTTACGTTACGATGATGTGACAGAACGCTGGAGCACTCTGGAATCACCCTACCAGGAAAGAAAGCTACCCGATGACATCCGATTGACTGTGCGCGCAGACCGTGGAGATTTCGGGCTTGAAGGCAATGGCGTTCCGCCAGTGCTTATCCTGTCCAGTGGTGAGATGACTCCGGTCGAGCTGATTATAGAGTCGAAAGGCAGTGCAACCAGAACCCTGACGACGGACGGCTA